>NZ_JBFUAY010000007.1:0-105522 GCF_056406015.1 Rhizobium sp. P1_E1
CCCATATAGGGCACGACTTCGAAGATGACGGCGATCATGACAGCACCAGCTTTGCGTGAGGAGCGGAGACATTTTTGAGGAAGATGCGATCCTCCTTCAGGATGAAGCCTTCGCGTCTGGCAAATTCATAATTCTCGCGGCCGAGCGGGTCGGAAGCCAGCCTGGCGCGATAGGCTTCGTAGGCGGCGAGGCTTTCGATATTGTAGACGCCGTAAGCCGTCGTTGCCGATCCCTCATGCGGGCCGTAATAGCCGATCAGATCGGCGCCGTTTCGCGGGATCGCCTGGCCCCAGTTGCGGGCATATTCGGCAAACGCCTCCTTCTTGAAGGGGTCGATCTGATAGCGGATGAAGCAGGTGATCATATCGTTTCTCCTTTGCTGTCTCAGTGCTCTCCTGGGCCGTTTTCGCACATTGCCTGACGGCGATGCTTCGGTTACGATCGAACTATGAAGGAAGGCCCTGACATTGCGCAGATCGGCGCGCTCATCGGCGATCCCGCCCGCGCCAACATGCTGGCGGCACTCACCGGCGGCCGGGCGCTGACGGCGACCGAGCTTGCCGGCGTCGGCGGCATCACCGTACAGACGGCGAGCACGCATCTCGCCAAGCTCGAAGCCGGCGGGCTGCTTGCCCAGCGCAAGCAGGGCCGCCATCGCTATTTCACGCTGGCCGACGAGGCCGTCGCCCGGCTGATCGAAAGCATGATGGGCTTTGCCGCCGGACGCGGCCATCTGCGCCACCAGCCGGGACCGAAGGAACCGGCGCTGCGCAAGGCGCGCATCTGCTACGATCACCTTGCCGGCGATTACGGCGTACGCATGCTCGACAGCCTGATTGCCTCCGGCTCGATCGATGCGGTCGGCGACGGCCTGGCGCTGACGGAAAAGGGTGAAAGCGATCTCAAATGCATCGGCATCGATGTTCGCGACCTCAGATCGTCGCGCCGGCCGCTCTGCCGCTCCTGCCTCGACTGGAGCGAAAGACGCGCCCACCTCGCCGGCAGCCTCGGCAAGGCCCTGCTTTCAAGCTTCCTCGACAAAGGCTGGGCGCGGCGCACGGCGGAAAGCCGCTCGATCCTGTTTTCGCCGGACGGCGACCGGCAGTTCCTCATGCTTTTTCCGATTGATGGGTAGGTTTGTTACGGATCTACAAAAGATTCAAGTTCAGCATCCACCTCCCTCACGCACCTGCCCTCTTTTCATCCTCCTGCCGCACATGCGCGCGCAGCGCCGCCAGCGTGAGCGCTAGCGCCGCGTGATTGCTCTCGGCTTCACCAAGCACGCTTTCACCCTCCTTGGTCTCGCGCAACTGCGCACCGTAGAGCGACTCGTCCGCTGTCTGGCGGCCGCGGGCGAGGTGCCAAACCGCATCCGGCCGGACTTCCCGGCACAGGTCGATGGCATGATTGACGTCGTGTGTGAAGGGTCGCGCCATCAGGAAGCCGTGCTCTGACTTGATACTGCTCGGCAGGTAATCGTTAGGACCGTCGAAATCGTTGGGCTCGGCCGGCCGGAGTTGCTTCAACAGAAAGGCACAGGTGATGAAGGCGTCGATCCGGCTGTCGGGCATGTCAGTCTTTTCCAGGGTTTCGATGATGTCCTCGATTGTCATGCTGTCTTCCTCTTCATCCATTCTCTAGGCGCCGCTTGTTCTCCTCCCAAGAGCGGCGGTGGCGTCCTCCTCGATCGCCATCTAGTGCATGAGTTTGCCAAAGGTAGTCCCCGGGCTGCGGTTCGTCTGCCATGACGCGGATTTGATGGATGTCGCGCCGTCCTCAACGCGGTAACAGGCTTGCCTGCTGCCAGACCATTCTCTCGATGCTCGCAAGCTATCGGCGACTTGCCTCTAGCAGCCTTTCTTCCTCATCTTCCTTTCGATCTTGGCTCTCTTGTCGGTGCCATCCCCGGCATGCTTTCCGCCGGTCAGGGCATTATCCTTCATCGCCTGCAGCTGCGCACAGCTTCGGTGCTTGCCCTTGGCGATAACGTCGGTGGATGTGAAGGCAAACAGCAGCGCTACGGCTGCCGCCGGTCGGACGAAAGCTGAAAGCCTCATTGTCCCTCTCCTCTTGCGCATGCATGGTACGCCCCAGACCGTGAAGCAGCAATGAGCCTCGACGATCCCCCGGCACTCGCGGAGGTCCGTCATTCTATCGGCATCGGGCATCCGCTCGACCCACAAAGAGCTCAACTTCTCATCGAAAGTGAAATTTGCGCTGCAACCTATTGTTTTCGCGCCGCTAAGCGACACGCTGCTGAGAAATCATTAAGCATGTTCTGGTACTCTCACCTTCTAAATTAACGAGAGAGCCCTATCATGGCGTCGATCCAGCATAAGATCATCATTGCGAGCATCGCGATTTTCGGGTTGGCGGGCGGCGCGACTGGCGTCGGCATCTGGTCCGCCTCGACCCTCTCCGAAAACAACGCCGACGTTGCCCGGTCGGCACAGATCCTGCGCAACCACATGCAGGCCGACATGATGCATGACGCAATGCGCGCGGACGTGCTGGCATCCATGCTGGCGTCCAATCCGGCAGCCGGCATAGAAGCTGCCGGGGTGAAGGCGGATCTGGCGGAGCACGACGCGTCGTTCCGCGAGATGATTGCTGCCAACAAGGCGCTTGCCGCCGACGAAAAGACCAAAGCGCTGCTTGCCAGCATCGAACCTCCCCTTCTGACCTATGTCGAAAGCGCCAAGAAGATCGTCGATCTGGCGAGCCAGGATCCCTCGGCGGCATTGAAGGCCTTGCCCGAATTCATGCAGCAGTTCTCGACGCTGGAAACGGCCATGGAACAGGCCGGGGATGAGATCACCGCGGCGTCGGACGAAATTTCCAAGCATAGCGCCGACATAAAGGCGTCGGTCGATATTGTTCTGAAAGCACTTCTCGCCGCGGCCGCGCTGTTTGCGCTCGGCCTCTATTTCCTGACCCGCAAGACCGTCACCAAACCAATCCTTTCGCTTTCTAACGACATGCAAAAGCTTGCCGGTGGTGACACAGCCATTGCCTGCACCGGGATCGGCCGCACCGATGAAATCGGAACGATGGCATCGGCCGTCGAAATCTTCCGCCAGGCGGCGATTGCCAACAAGCAGCTTGAGCAAGACGCCGAGGCAGCCCGATTGCAGGGCGAAGCCGAGCGGGTCACGGCGCGCAAGCAGGCTGACGAAGACGCCGCCGAACGGCTGCGGGCGGCGACATCGGGCCTCGCCGCAGGCTTGAAGCGCCTTGCATCCGGCGATCTCGCCTTCCAGATCGACGAGCCCTTCGCCCCCGACTTTGAGAGCCTCCGGCATGATTTCAACATGTCGATCCGGCAGCTCGATCAGACGCTCAGCGCCATCGCAACCGCCATTGCCGCGATCGACGAAGGCACAAGGGAAATCGCATCCGGGGCCGGCGATCTGTCGAAACGAACCGAACAGCAGGCAGCCTCTCTCGAAGAAACCGCCGCAGCGCTCGATCAGATCACCGCCAATGTCTCGAACTCGAGCAAGCGGACCGACGAGGCACGCACTGAAGCGACCGATGCCAACCGCAACGCCGCCAAGTCTTCCGAGGTCGTGTCGCATGCCGAAGAAGCCATGCGCCGCATCGAGGCTTCGTCCCAGCAGATCTCCAGCATTATCGGCGTGATCGACGAGATCGCCTTCCAGACCAATCTGCTGGCACTGAACGCCGGCGTCGAAGCGGCACGCGCCGGAGACGCGGGCAAGGGTTTTGCGGTGGTGGCGCAGGAAGTTCGCGAACTCGCCCAGAGATCGGCGCAGGCGGCAAAGGAAATCAAAGGCCACATCCAGAAATCGTCGGTGGAAGTGGAAAGCGGCGTCAAACTGGTTCTCGATACCAGCCAGGTTCTGAAGGCGATCAGCGAGCAGATTGCCCGCATCAATCAGCACATGGATGCCATCGCCGTATCGGCCAGAGAGCAGTCGACCGGCCTTGCCGAAGTCAACACCGCCGTCAATTCCATGGACCAGGTGACCCAGCAGAACGCAGCGATGGTGGAGCAATCCACCGCGGCATCCGGCCAGCTTGCCCAGGAAGCTGCCAAGCTGCGCGAACTGGTTTCCCGGTTCAGGCTTCGGGCGACGGCCTCGACGCAATCTGCAGCGGGACGCCGGGGTGGGCAGCTGGCGGCCTGACGGCTGCTATCTGCTCGCCATTTGTCCATTCCCGCGACGTCGCGGGGACCTCAGATCATCGCGGTCGCCGCTCCTGCCTCGACTGTAACGAAAGGCGGGCTCATCTTGCCGGCAGTCTCGGCGGGTCCCTGCTGCCAGTTTCTTCGACAAAGGCTGGGCGCGCCGGACGGCGGAAAGTCGCGCCATCATCTTCTCGGCGGAAGGCGGCGGGCAGTCACTGCACTCTTCAGCAGATCTGGCAGCAGAGCCTATCCAAGAGGGCAAGTGATAAATCAGATCAAAGCCCGCTACCCCCTCGCCCGCAGCATCGAGGACATGCGGAGCACCCTGATATCAATAGGTTCGTTTGTAGGTCAAAAAAGGCAAAAGATTCAAACCGTCATTCGAAATACAAATCAAATAATAAATGGTTGCGTTGACTCAAATATGCTACCTGTTGTTTAATGACGACGTCATTAACGGAGGAATGCAAGATGTCCGTCACGTTAAACTCTCCAATATCATGGAAAAACCCATCGGCTGATGACAGCACTATGCTCGACAATCTTCAGCCAAACATCATCAAGGCGCATGTTCGTGAGTTTTTGACTCTGTTTTTTCTGCGGTTTGACGATAAGGAGGCTGCGAAAAGCTTCCTTCGGGCAATTTCCACGACGCTGATGAAATCGGCAAAGCAACATTTAATGGAAATTGAAGCATTCAAAGCCAAACCTTCGACGCCGGGAACGCCGTACATTGGGCTTGGCCTTACTGACGCGGGCTATCAAGCCCTCCAAATCGCCCAAAGGCCGAGCGATCCGATATTCCGCGCGGGTATGCAAAAATCCGACTTGAATGACCCTGATGTCAGCAGGTGGGATTCTTATTTTCGCCATCCCATCCATGCGGTCGTTTTGGTGGGAGATATGCTCAATGACACCAAGGTCACTGCTCACGATCAGGTGGTAGACTTGATCCAAGCCTCGCAAGGGGTAACAATCGTAGGGACGCAAGATGGCCTGGGCCTTCACAATGACAATGAAGAAGGTATCGAACACTTTGGCTATGTCGATGGGCGCAGCCAGCCGCTGTTTCTGCTGGAAGACATCGACGCGGAAGAAAACGCGACAGATGGGATTGCGAACTGGGATCCGGCTTTCCCATTAGAACAGGTTATTGTTCCTGATCCAGCAGCGCCCGATCCGGCCGTTCATTTCGGAAGTTACTTCGTATACCGGAAGCTGGAACAAAACGTCCGCCGCTTCAAAAGGCAAGAGCAGAAACTTGCAGATCGCTTGTTCGGATCTGATGACGAAAGGGCCGGCGCCATGGTCGTCGGGCGCTTTGAGGACGGAACGCCGGTCACGATGCAGTCAGAAGACGGAGTTGAGTCACCCGTCCCGAACAACTTCAACTACTTCAGCGACAAGAGCGGCGCGAAGTGTCCCTTTTCAGGGCATATCCGAAAAACCAATCCGCGAGGGTCGGGCGGGTTCGAAAACAGTGCTGGCGAGCGAAAGCACCTCATGGCCCGACGCGGCCAAACCTATGGCGTGCGAACAGATAATCCGAACGATGGCAAGATCGAGAACAAACCGAGTAAATACGTCGGCCTGCTGTTCATGGCGTTCAACAGTGACATAGGCAATCAATTCGAATTCACGCAGAAAAATTGGGCCAACAATCCCGGTTTCCCAGCCGTTCCGGCTGGCTTTCCACCGCCTGGGGTCGATCCGGTCATCGGTCAAACAAAACAAGATGCTGCGCGACCAGATATGGAAGGAGCTGCCATCTGGGGTGATCCCAGCTCCCTCAAGACCGTTGCAACCGTTCCTCAAGCGGTGAAGATGAAGGGAGGCGAATATTTCTTTATGCCGTCCCTCGCGTTTCTGAGCTCGCTTTAAACTTGCCATGACGTCGGCGGGCAATCCTGCCGACGTCATTCCACCGTCATCTCCAGGCACTCTCACCTTATAGCGCCGCGCACGATGCTAGGCGAGCATTCGGCTGATGCGGCTTGCGATTGTGCCTTCCGGTTCCCTCCCCATGCGCGTTCGGTGGCGAGCGAGTTCCTGCTTGTCGAGGCCGGGATGATGGCGGCCAACGCCGCCGATCCGGCAGCGACGCCGGAGCCGGTCGCTTGCCGCATCGCAGCCATGCTTGAGATCAGGTTGAGCTTTGGCCGGGCATCGTGTAAAGCCGCAGCATTCCCGGACAAGACCCAGGCTTCCAGCCCAGACTTTCAGCAAGGCGTGAACATATGGACGGCTTCGACCTCATCATCTTCGACTGCGACGGCGTTCTCGTCGATTCGGAAATCATCGCGGCGGAAGTCGAATCAGCGCTTCTGACGGAGGCCGGATATCCGATCGGCGTCGAAGAAATGGGCGAGCGCTTCGCCGGCATGACATGGCGCAACATCCTGCTGCAGATCGAGCGCGAGGCGAGCATCCCGTTTTCGGCCTCGCTGCTCGATAAGTCAGAGAAGATGCTCGACCTCAGGCTGGCGCAGGACGTCCAGGCCATTCCGGGCGTCGAATTCGCTGTCTCCAGGCTGCCGATCAAGCGCTGCATCTGCTCGAATTCGAGCACCAAGCGGCTCGACATGATGCTGACCAAGGTGGGCCTGAAGCCGCTTTTTGCGCCGAACATTTTCTCCGCCAAGGACCTTGGCCCCGACCGCGCCAAGCCGAAGCCCGACATCTTCCTGCATGGCGCAAGCCAGATGGGTGTTTCGCCTGACAAGGTTGTTGTGGTCGAGGATTCCGTGCACGGCGTGCATGCGGCGCGCGCCGCCGGCATGCGCGTCATCGGTTTTACCGGCGCCTCGCACAGCTATCCCGCCCATGCCGACAAATTGACGGATGCCGGCGCCGAAACGGCAATCTCCCGCATGAACGACCTGCCGGGCGTCGTCGCCGCACTGGCGGCCTGGGACAACGTTCTCTGAGGCTCCCGAAGCGCCTCAAGCCCGCTCTTGTCAATGCGACGAATAACGGAGATCAGCTCTCCGAGCCGGTAAGCTGCACGCTATGTCAATGGGTAGCGGATCGGGTCAGCACCAGCACTTCCCCGTCGGCGGGTATCAGCAATCTGGAAGCAGGAATGCCGCGCGCCTCTGCCGCGCGACGCAAATCCTCACGGCCAATTGTTGCGTGATCGAGCGCCTCCATGTGGGTGGCAATCACAAGGCTGGACGCGGCGATTTCGCAAACTGCGATCGTTTCCTCGGCATTCATGACAATGAGGTCGCCATTCCATAACGCGCCACAGGAATGGGTGATGAGGATATCGGGACTCGTCGCGCGGATGACGTCGGTGACCGGCGGATAGAGCACGGTGTCGCCAGCCCAGTAGATCGAAGGTTCGCCCGCTGCTTCGAGGCTGAAACCCATGACCGAGCCCATCTCTTCGAGAACGGGACCAAGCCCATGGCTGCCTTCGCGGCGCGTGAGCGTCAGACCTTCCCAAGTCGCCATATCGGTCAATGGCGAGACCTCGGTGAATCCTGCTCCGCGAATTTCCGCTTCGTCGCCAGGTTGGCAGATAATCGGCATGTGCTTCGGCACATGCTCCATCGCCACCTCGTCGAAATGATCCTCGTGCAGGTGCGAGACGATCACCAGTTCCACGCCATCGAGGATCTTATCGATGCTGACAGGAAGCTCGACCAGTGGGTTCGGCGAGCGACCGGCAAAAGAAGGCTGGCTGTGCTTCGGAGCGAAATAGGGATCGATCAGCACCGTGCGGCCAGCGTAGTCGAGCTTCAAGGTCGCGTTTCGGATCAACTGGAGCTTCATGGCAACATTCTCCCTGCGGCACCTGTCCTGAGATGATCGTCGCAGTTGCTGGCGTGAAATCAAGTCGGCCAGCGATCCATCGGTGCGCGGGAGACGAGATTAAAGCCGATGCGAAAAATGAGTGTTGCTTTCGATCTTTCGCGCCGATGGTTGCCCCTCACCCTGACCTTACCGGGGTCGAGGCACGTGGCTCGACCCACGCAGAGGTGGCGGCAGCCGGATGAGGGCCGATGTCAGGTCGAAGCCCGAATTGCTTTAGCTGCTCTTCTTGGTCTTTGCCGGCTGGGTGTCGAAGCCGACATTGACGCGCACCAGGGCGCCGGAGCCGACCGGCATCTTGATGCCGTCCTTGCGGAAGATGACCTGCGCACCCGGCGTGCCCGGCGGGATCTCGGTCGGGAACTTGGTGACCTCGGAATAAAGCACGGTCTCGCCGTCGAGGACGGAGATGCGGATCGGCAGCGTCACCGGGCCCGGCGTACCGGCCGGGCCGGCAACGAGGCGCAATTGGGCGACAACCGTCATCGTCAGGTTCGTGTCGTTCAGCGTGCACTGGCGGGTGTAATCGCCGAAGGAGGCCTGGAAGACGACCTGCTGCGGATCGTCTTTCTTGCCCTTGGCATAGGTGCGGAAGATCGCGTCCTGGTCACGCATGAAGATCTGCGGGCAGGCGCCCTGGACGACGGGGGCGACCGTGCCCTGCGCCGTCGTGGCGGTGCCGATCGAAGGATTGTTCGAAGAGGGGTTGGCGGGCGCCAGCGGCATGATCTGGGCGGTGCCGTTCGGCTGGGTCGTCGGCGGTGACGACTTGCTGTCGCCGCCTATGCCGAGCGAGTTGCAACCAGTCAGCAGGGCAAGAAAAGATGCGGAGACGATGAGACGCGAGACCTTGCCGAGCACCATATTCCATCCCTTGTACAAGCGTTTCTTGGAGGCCCCATGTCTTTTTCGCGAGGCCTTTCATGACGGTTTGCGATGGTCTATATCAGCGGCGCAAACAAAAATCGATTGGGTAAGCGCCGTTTTGATGCACTTTTCGACGCCGGATGCGGGCAAGTTCAAAAGCATACAAGCAGAGCCCTGCCCGCAGGGCGGCCCCTTTTCGATTTCCGGCCCAGATTTCCGGCAGAGCGGGCCATGGCGCGCCCGGCCGGATTTCCTCCAGCGATAGATCAAGGATGACGAACGTGGACTATATCTCGACCCGCGGCGAGGCCCCTTCCCTCGGCTTTTGCGACGCCCTTTTGACGGGGCTGGCGCGCGACGGCGGGCTCTACGTTCCCTCGAAATGGCCGAGCTTTTCCAAGAAGGAGATCCGGGCGCTCAGGGGCAAGACCTATCAGGAGATCGCCTTCACCATCCTGTCGCCCTTCACCAATGGCGAGATCCCCGACGACACCTTCCGGGCGATGATCGACGAGGCCTATGGCACTTTCCGCCATCCGGCGATCGCGCCGCTCGTCCAGACCGGGCCGAACAGCTTCGTCATGGAGCTTTTCCACGGCACGACGCTCGCCTTCAAGGACGTGGCGATGCAACTGCTTGCCCGGCTGATGGATTATGCGCTCGAGAAGCGCGGCGAGCGGGCGACGATCGTCGGCGCCACCTCGGGCGATACCGGCGGGGCTGCGATCGACGCTTTCGCCGGCCGCGAGCGCACCGACATCTTCATCCTCTTCCCGCACGGCAAGGTCTCGCCGGTGCAGCAACGGCAGATGACGACCTCGCCGTCACCCAATGTGCATGCGCTTGCCGTCGAGGGCAATTTCGACGATTGCCAGAACCTCGTGAAGGCGATGTTCAACGACGTGGCTTTCCGCGACAAGGTCAGACTGTCAGGGGTCAACTCGATCAACTGGGCGCGGATCATGGCCCAGATCGTCTATTATTTCACGGCGGCGGTGGCGCTTGGCGGCCCGGACCGGAAGATCTCGTTCACGGTGCCTACAGGCAATTTCGGCGATATTTTCGCCGGCTACTGCGCCAAGCGCATGGGCCTGCCGATCGACAGGCTGGTGATCGCCACCAACGAGAACGACATTCTGGCGCGGGCGCTGAAGACCGGCCGCTACGACATGAAGGCGGTCAAGGCGACGAGTTCGCCGTCGATGGACATCCAGATCTCCTCGAACTTCGAACGGCTGCTCTTCGAAGCCTATGACCGCGACGCCGCGAAGGTGCGCGCGGCGATGGAAAGCCTCAAGCAATCCAACGGCTTCGAGATCGGTGCGCAAGCGCTGAAGGCGATCCGCCGCGACTTCCGCGCCGGGCGCGCCAGCGAGAAGCAAGTGGCAGAGACGATCCGCCAGACCCATGCCGAGACCGGCTATCTGCTGGATCCGCATTCGGCGATCGGCGTCTTCGTCGCGCAGAAGAAAGAAAAGCCGAATACGCCGATGGTGACGCTTTCGACCGCGCATCCGGCGAAATTCCCCGCCGCCGTAAAATCCGCCTGCGGTATTGACCCGGCGCTTCCGACGTGGCTTGCTGATCTGATGCACAGGGAGGAGCGTTTCCAGATCATCAAACCGGAGCTGAAAGCCGTTGAGACTTTTATCGGCAAGCATGCCCGYGGCGAGACGACAGCAGGCGCAGAAAGATAGCCAATGACAGTTGAGTGCACCCGGCTTAAATCCGGGCTGACAGTAGTCACAGAGACCATGCCGCATCTTGAAAGCGTTGCGCTCGGAGTCTGGATCAAATCGGGATCGCGTAACGAGACGGATAACGAGCACGGCATCGCTCATCTGCTCGAACACATGGCCTTCAAGGGCACGGCGCGCCGCACGGCCCGCCAGATTGCCGAGGAGATCGAGGATGTCGGCGGCGAAGTCAATGCCGCGACCTCGACCGAGACGACCTCCTATTATGCCCGCGTGCTCAAGGACTACGTGCCGCTTGCCGTCGACATCCTCGCCGACATCCTGACCGAATCGGCCTTCGAGGAAGAGGAGCTGGAGCGCGAGAAGCAGGTGATCCTGCAGGAGATCAACGCCGCCAACGACACGCCCGACGACGTGGTGTTCGACCGGTTCTCCGAGGTCGCCTACCGCGACCAGACGCTCGGCCGGGCGATCCTCGGCACGCCGGAGACCGTCGTCTCCTTCACGCCGCAGCAGATCCGTGGCTATCTCAGCCGCAACTACACGACCGACCGCATGTTCGTGGTCGCCACCGGCGCCGTCGAGCATGACGAATTCCTGCGCATGGTCGAGGATCGTTTCGCGAGCCTGCCGACGGCCCCTTCAGCGCCGCCCGTCATGGAACCGGCGCGTTATATCGGCGGCAGCGTGCGCGAACCCCGCGACCTGATGGACGCGCAGATCCTGCTCGGCTTCGAAGGCAAGCCTTACCACGCCCGCGATTTCTACTGCTCGCAGATCCTCGCCAATATCCTTGGCGGCGGCATGTCGTCCAGGCTCTTCCAGGAAGTGCGCGAGTTCCGCGGCCTCTGTTATTCCGTCTATGCCTTCCACTGGGGCTTTTCCGACACCGGCATCTTCGGCATTCATGCCGCGACCGGCGGTGAAAACCTGCCGGAGCTGGTGCCGGTCATCATCGACGAGCTGCACAAATCAGCCGATCAGATCCACCAGAAGGAAATCGAGCGCGCCCGCGCCCAGATCCGCGCCCAGCTGTTGATGGGTGCGGAAAGCCCGGCGGCCCGCGCCGGCCAGATCGCAAGGCAGATGATGCTTTACGGCCGGCCGATCTCCAATCCGGAGATGATGGAGCGGCTGGAGGGCATCACCATCGAGCGGCTGACCGACCTCGCCGGCCGGCTGTTCTATGACACGGTGCCGACGCTTTCGGCGATCGGTCCGTTGGAACAGCTCGCGCCGATGGAAGACATCACCGCCTCGCTTTCGGTCCCGGCGTCGAAGACGCTGCAGGCAAGCCGCTGAGCCGACGTCTGTCCTGCCGGGAGTGATCGATGCCAAAATCGGTTTTTCGGTTCCTGTCGCGGCAGCCGGAAGCGGTGGAGCTGGAGAACGACAGATATCTCCTGCGCCTGCCGCGCTATCAGGATTTCAACCAGTGGCACCGGCTGCGCGCCGAAAGCCGCAAGTTCCTGGAACCCTGGGAGCCGACCTGGCGGCGCGACGAGCTGACGGAGGGCGCCTACCGCGCCCGCGTCGTCCGTGGCAAGCAGGAATATGCCTCGGGCCAGGCAGTACCGCTGTTCATTTTCCTGAAAGGCGACATGACGCTCGTCGGCGGTGTCACCATCGGCTACATCAGAAGGGGTGCGGCACAAAGCTGCATGATCGGCTACTGGATGGGCGAACGCCATGCCGGCCAGGGGCATATGTTCGCCGCCCTTCAATTGGTTATTCCTTACATCTTCGCCGGGCTTGAGTTGCACCGTATCGAAGCAGCCTGTATTCCAGATAACGCGCGCAGCATTCGTCTGCTTGAAAAAGCCGGGTTTCAACAGGAAGGCTATCTGCGCGGATATTTAAAGATCAACGGTCAGTGGCATGACCATGTGATGTTTTCACGTCTCGCCACCGATACGGATAAAGGCAGGAAAACCGACAGCCGATGACAAGAGACCGCATGCTGCCCAAGTCACCGTCCGGACGAGTGATCGCGGTGATCGCAGCCTTTTTCCTGGCGGCCTTCGCCTTCGTGGCGGGTGTTGCCCAGGCGGCCGAACCTGTTAAAATTTCCCGTGACGATACCGCGCTCGATCTGACCGCGACGACCGAGATCTACGCCAACCAGGGCGAGGCCTTCCAGGTTTCGACGGCGGCCGGCGCCGACGGCATCCGCCGCCGCATCGAGGTCAGGGCAAGCTCGGAGAACCATCAGGGCGACTGGGCGGTGTTTGCGCTCGCCAACGTCTCGGAGGAACAGCTCGAGCGCGTCATCGTCGCGCCGCATTTCCGTCTGGTCAATTCCAAACTGTTCTGGCCGGATCTCGGCTCGCAGCGCATCAGCGCCATTACCCCGAGCGAAGGTTTTGCGCTCGATCGGCAGCCGAGCGACGAGGCCGATGTCTTTCGCATCACGCTGAACCCCGGCGCCGTCATCACCTTCGTCGCCGAACTGTCGACGCCGGAGCTGCCGCAGATCTATCTCTGGGAACCCGACGCCTACAAGGACACGATCAACGCCTTCACGCTCTATCGCGGCATCGTGCTCGGCATTGCCGGCCTGCTCGCCGTGTTCCTGACCATCCTCTTCGTCGTCAAGGGCACCTCGATGCTGCCGGCGACGGCGGCCCTTGCCTGGGCGGTGCTCGGCTATATCTGCGTCGACTTCGGTTTCCTCGGCAAGCTGATCAGCGTCGCTTCGGCCGACCAGCGAATATGGCGCGCCTGTGCGGAGGTGGCGCTGGCGTCGAGTTTCGTCATCTTCCTGTTCACTTATCTCAACCTCAACCGCTGGCATGCGCATCTCGGCTACGCGACGCTTGCCTGGGTGCTTGGCCTTGCCCTGCTCTTTGGCGTGGCGATCTATGATCCGTCGATTGCCGCCGGCATCGCCAGACTTTCCTTCGCGCTGACGGCGACGATGGGGCTGCTGCTGATCATCTATCTCGGCTTCAACCGCTATGACCGCGCCATCCTGCTGGTGCCGGCCTGGGCGCTGATCCTGGTGTGGCTGTTCGGGGCGTGGCTGACGGTCACCGGACGGCTCGACAACGACATCATCCAGCCCGCACTCGGCGGCGGCCTGGTGCTCATCGTGCTTCTGATCGGCTTCACCGTCATGCAGCATGCTTTTGCCGGCGGCGCCTTCCAGCAGGGCCTGTTTTCCGATCTCGAGCGGCAATCGCTGGCGCTGACCGGCTCCGGCGACATGGTGTGGGATTGGGACGTGGCGCGCGACCGCGTCGTCACCATTCCCGACGTCTCGATCAAGCTCGGCCTGTCGCCGGGCGCCATGCATGGCGCGGCGCGCAACTGGCTGCCGCGGCTGCATCCCGACGACCGCGACCGCTTCCGCGCCACGCTCGACGTGCTGCTCGAACATCGCCGCGGGCGGCTGAACCACGAGTTCCGCATCCGCGCCGAGGACGGGCATTTCCACTGGCTCTTGATCCGCGCCCGGCCGGTGCTCGGCTCGAACGGCGAAATCATCCGCTGCGTCGGCACGATCGTCGACGTGACCGAACAGAAGAATTCCATCGAGCGGCTGCTGCATGATGCGCTGCACGACAATCTGACCGGCCTGCCGAACCGGCAGGTCTTCCTCGACCGGCTGCAGTCGGTGCTGGCGCTGGCGCCGGGCGGCGACACGCTGCGCCCGACTGTCATGGTGATCGACATCGACCGCTACAAGCTGGTCAATGATTCGCTCGGCGTTGCCGCCGGCGACAACATCCTCATCGCACTGACGCGGCGGCTGCGCCGGCTGTTGAAACCGCAGGACACGCTGGCTCGGCTTGCCGGCGACCAGTTCGGCCTCATCCTGGTTTCCGAGCACAATCCGGCCAAGGTCGCCGATTTCGCCGATGCGATCAGCAAGGCGATCATGGTGCCGATCAACTTCGCCAATCGCGAAATCATCCTGACCGCCTCGGTCGGCCTCGCCTCCTGGGTCGACCGGCAGGAGAGCGCCACCGGCCTGCTCAGCGACGCCGAGCTTGCGATGTACCGGGCAAAACGGGCCGGCGGCAACCGTGTCGAACCGTTCCAGCCGGCCTTCCGCGACTTCGGCACCGACCGGCTGCAGCTCGAAACGGATCTGCGCCGCGCCATCGAACGCAAGGAATTGTCGATGGTCTACCAGCCGATCGCCCGGCTGGAGGATGTCGAGGTCGCCGGTTTCGAGGCATTGATGCGCTGGGAACATCCCAAGCGCGGCAATATTCCGCCATCCGAATTCATTCCGATCGCCGAGGCCTCCGATCTTATCGGCCCGCTCGGCATGTTCGCGCTGGAACAGGCGACCAACGACCTGATGAGCTGGCAGCACCAGACCGGCGAACTGCCGATCTTCGTCTCGATCAATCTGTCGAGCGTGCAGCTGCTCAACAACGAGCTCTATGACGACGTGCGTTCGGTTCTCGCCAAGACGCATTGCCAGCCCTCGCGCCTCAAGCTCGAACTGACGGAATCCATGGTGATGGAAAATCCGGAACAGGCCCGGCTGGTGCTGCAGAAGCTGAAGGAAGCCGGCATTGGGCTCGCACTCGACGATTTCGGCACCGGATATTCGTCGCTCGCCTACCTCACCCGCTTCCCCTTCGACATGATCAAGCTCGACAAGGCGCTGGTGCGCGACGGCAGCGACAAGAAGGCGACCGTGCTCCGGTCGGTGATATCAATGGCGCGCGAACTTGAGATGAAGGTGGTGGCGGAGGGGATCGAATCCAACGAGGATGCGATCGAACTCGCCAAGATGGGCTGCAACTACGGCCAGAGCTACCTTTTCGGCCCGCCGATCCCGTCGGAATCGGTGCTACGGCTGCTGCGGGACCGGTTTCCGCTGACGAAACGGGCGTGAGCGGAGCGGTTGGTCTCGGCGGTTTCCTCGGAAGCAACCAAAGGCCGCCTTCGGCCCGAGGCGGACATCTGTTTGTTGTTGAGGGATGCGGCTACTTTGCGCCGTCTTGTTGGTCGTTAAGACACCCGGTTTCTCGTTCTGAGAGCTGCCGGTCGACTACGAAAGCGATAATGCCGCCTGTGAGTCGTTCAGGCGACTAGCGTTCCCGCAATAATCGAGTGCCTCCCATCCCATTCTCAATACTTTCAGGGCGTCAGGTGAGTTGAGCGAGGATATCGTCGACGACACTTGGGACAGTACCCGTCGTGTCGATATTGATGCCGATGGGAAGATATTCCCGGGTATGATGATAGCGGAGCACCAGCGTCCGCTCGGCCGGCTCGAAGCCCGGCTCATTTGGCCGCCCATCCAATCGTCGGTTTAAAGTCTCAACGTCTATGTCGAGCACGAAAACCTTATCGAAAAGGTCGAGGAATTTGTGGAAATTGCGCGAGCCGCCACAGAAGAAAGTGGCAGGATGGGTGGTGTCGGCAGCAATAGCGCTGACCTTGTCGACACGCCAGATCCAGTGGGCGTATCCCCAAACGATGCGGTCCGCGCCTTCGGGTGGTCGTGCGAGTGCCTGGCCCGTCTCGGGGTCGCCGACATAGGCCAAGACCCGGTCACCATGGACGACATGGTAGCCCCGCCGCTCCAGTTCGGTAGCGATAGACGTTTTCCCAGTGCCGGAACCGCCTTCGATCAAATAGTTCTTGATTCCCATAGGCGCCGCTTATCATGGACTTCGATCTGGTGAAAAGACACTCTCCCTAAGAACGCGTCGCCAAAGAAATGGCAGCCCCTCTCACTGCTCACGTATGTATTCCGAGCGGCCAATCCTTGGCCGACCAGATCCTCTTAGATCATACCAAGATCGACAACACTTCAGGTACCCGGGGGGTGGATATTGAGGATGCACTGGAACTAGAGCCTTTCCGGCTGGGTGACGGGTCTTCGTTGCTGGGCTGTATCCGTCAGAACCACTCGCCTTCGATGGTTCAAGCCCTCATCCGGGGGGTTTTGGCAAACACACTAAGACCGAGCCATTCCTGCATGTCGCGCGCGAGGACCCTGTCCCCTTCAAGTTTCAGCGTTTCTGCATCGGTTTCCTGACGTATGGTCGTGAGGCCCATCCAAATTGCGGTCATCGAACGGAGCGACCCTTCAACGAGAAGGTCTACATCATAGCCCGGATCGAAGTTGCAGAGATCGACTTTTCCGTTTTCGACCACAAGCCACCAGCTCTTTTGCGCGGCCGAAAGTTCCGGGTACAGAAACTGTATCGTACAACGGCGGGTCGGAAGTCTTCTTGTATCGAGGCTCCGCCGCATGTCCCACATGAGCAGAGAAGGGTCGAGATTCTTCAAGGAAAGTCGCGATTCCATCCACCGTTGAGCCCAATTTCCGAGACCTATGATCAGAGGTCTCAATTCTTCGCCCGCTGCCGTGAGTTGGTAATCGGCAATGCCGTTCGCACTCCTTGTCACCGTGATGACGCCCGATTGTTCCAGTTCTTTCAGGCGTTTTGATAGGAGTGCCGGAGACATTTTTGGTAGACCGCGACGCAACTCATTAAAGCGCGTCGATCCGCAAAGGAATTCGCGGACGACCAAGGTCGTCCACCGCGAGCAGAGGATTTCCGACGCCATTGATACTGGACAGAATTGCCCGTAGCCGTCACGCTCTACCATAAGGACCTCCACCGGTCTGGATCAGGCACAATATTGTAAAACAACCGGTCCGCCAAATGCTCCTTGCCCAGCCATACGGCGGCGGCGTTCAGTACAGTTCGTGTACTAGCCGCAATTGTGAAACGAGCGCAGAGTCTCAATCCTCACGAGATAGGAGGCATTGATATGCTCGGGCTTACAGAACCAAAACAGAACCTTGCCGGCGGTCGGACCATTGTCGAACTAACCAATTCGGTCCTGCCCACCATCGCGCAACGCGCCGCATCGATCGACGAGAGCGACACCTTCGTCGGCGAGAATTACGCGCTTCTAAAGGAATCTGGACTCGTGCGGGCAGGCGTTCCAATCGAATTGGGCGGGCTGGGCGCGGAAGTGCCCGAACTTTCTGAGATGCTCAAATCCATTGCTCGTGCATGTGGGTCCACTGCGCTTGCCTTTTCCATGCATACCCATCAAGTCGCCATCCCCGCCTGGCGCTGGCGGCATCAAAAGGTGGCCGCGGTGGAGCCGCTCCTGAGACGTGTTGCATCGGAGCAAATCATATTGCTCTCGAGCGGCGGATCGGACTGGATCGGCGGATCGGGCAAGGCCATGAAAGTTGATGGCGGATACCGGATCACCGCGCGTAAACGCTTCACTTCCGGCGCGGCGGCAGGAAACATCCTGATGACCGGTGCTGTTTATGAAGAACAGGACGGCGCGCGCTCCGTCATCCATTTCGGCGTTCCGATGGCATCGCCAGAGGTTTCGATAGAGGATACGTGGCGAACACTTGGAATGAGGGGAACCGGGTCAAACGATGTCATCATCGAAAACCTCTTCGTGCCGGATGCCAGTGTCGCATTTTCCAGAAGCGCGGGGCAATGGCATCCAGTATTTCAAGTCATCGGCACGATCGCGTTTCCTCTGATCTACGCGGTCTATCTTGGCGTCGCCGAGAGCGCCCGCGACATCGCAGTCAAGATGGTCCGTAGCAAGGCCAACAACGATCATGTGATCGGGTTGGTCGGGCGCATGGAAACGTCTCTGAGGGCCGCACAGATCGCGCATCGCTGGATGTTAGAGGTAGTTGCTCGAAACGAACCGTCCGCGGAAACCGTCAACGAGGTTATGATCGGCCGTTCCTTGGTCGCACGGCACGCTATCGAGGTGACGGAGCTTGCAATGGAGGTCGCAGGCGGCGCGGCATTCTATCGAGAGAACGGGCTGGAGCGCTGCTTCCGTGACATACAGGGCGCTCGCTATCATCCGATGCAGCCCGGAGCCCAGGCGCAATACGCGGGTTCATTCGCGCTCGGACTTCCCACCGCGAAGGTTTTCTAGCGCCTGGCGCAACGACAAACTCCGCGGAATCATAGGCTAGGTGGGTCGTTTGACGTCCAGAATTCGAATGGACGAGCCCCGCCAGCAGGGACGACAGAGCAACCTCTTGTGCGCTTTGGCGCCGATATGCGACCTCGACCACGGCAGCAATGCGCCCCCATGTCGGCCACAGAGGGGATCTTTGCCTTCGCCCGGAAGCCGACATTGCGGTGACCACCTAGAGTTCATAGTCGCGCCACAACCGGCCATTTCCGCAAGTTCTGTGTGCGTCACGCCCGACTCGCCCGAACGCTCAGCCACCGATCATGGGGCTTTCCGACGCACCGACGTACCTCGCTGACGCTCCAGCCGGCGTCTGTGAGTGCGGACCGCAGGGCAAACTCGCGCCAGTACGTCTCGACGTAGCGCCGGGGCGCTGCAGCACTGCCGTGTGTGGACACATCCTCGCCTTCGCCCTCTCTTACCGAGGCGTGCAATCGGCCACCGGTCCGGGTCGCCTCGGCAAGCCGTCCAAGCACCGTGCCGAAATCCCCGCGCGCGACATGAATCAGGCAGGCACAGGCCCAGATCCCGTCGTACGGCGTGCCGGGACGCTGCGGGTCGGCCAAGTCATCGGTCAGCGGGTCCAACAGATCGGCTTCGAAGCCACTTTCGCGAAGCAGTTCGACGAAACCCCTTGAAATGTCGGTGCGCCGGACGCTAATTCCCCGCTTCTCCAGCTCAAGTGCATCTCGCCCACCACCGCTTCCGATTTCCAGCACCCTGCCCGAGCCGCCCAGCTCGGTCACGAACGCATCGATCTCTGTCGCGACCCATTCGGGCATCGCCGCGGCCTCGGCAGCGTACTCTGCCGCGACCGTATCATAGGACCGCACGGTATCCAGGTCTGTGCTCATCCTAGCGCTCCTCCTTCAAGACAAGAGGCCTGATGAGCGAGAGGCCCATCAGCCCGTTGCGCCGTTCACACTTCGGCAGTTGGTGACATCGCCGGCGATTTGCTTCCCAGCTTTAGCAGAAATGCCGTCAGAGACACCACAGACCGAGCCAATGCTGCCGGGCGGCAATGCGCCTTCATTTTGGTCACTCACACCACCCGCGCGAGCTACTGGAAGCCGTCGGTCTGCTTCGCCAGCGGTCGCGCCCGGAAAGCGCCAGACCAAGACATGTTGGAGGACGCTTGGCAGACTGAATTTCGCGGGGCTTTACCAAGGCGCTGGTATCCGGTTTCGTCTCCATATCAATATCCGATGTCAATTTCCGATCGTTTACGCGACATTCGATAGCTTCACGCCTTCAACGCTGCGATCAGCATGTCGACAAACACGGAAACTTTGGGCGGCCGAAATCGCCCGGCGGGATAGACCGTGTAAACGCCGCCGGATGGGAGTTGCCATTCAGGCAGGACTGGAATGAGGTCTCCCGCCAATATGCCGGCGGTCGCGAGAAAATCGGGCAGAACCGACAGACCTGCGCCTTGTCGGACCGCCTCCATGACCGCTGGCGTGGTATTGATCGCGATGTCCGCTTTAAAACGGACGCTCCTGGCGTCTCCATCGCTGCGAGTGAACGTCCATACAAGCGGCTCTCTCAAAGCGTTGTTGGCCACGAAGGGTAGAGGCGTGCAGTCAATCGGCTCGCTCATTGCCGCTATATCCGCGGCCAAGGCTTGCGATCCCACCAAGAGTTGGCGGAACGATCCGATTCGTCGTGCCTGCATGCTGGAATCAGCCAGCCAGCCGACGCGGATGGCAAGGTCCATGTTGTCGGCAACCAGATCAACCATCTTGTCGCTGAGGTTCAGTTCCACCTTGCAATCATTATAGCGTCGGCGGAAGGCGGCGACCAAGGGCACGACAACCGAGGTACCGTAGTCGTAGGGGGCGGTGATCCTCAGAAGGCCCTTGGGTTCCGTCCTGCGCTGAGCCAACTCTCCCAGGGCATCCTCTGCGTCGCGCAGGATCGAGACGCATCGGGCGTGAAACAACAGCCCGGCTTCGGTCGCCTGCACCCGCCGCGTCGTGCGCATCAGCAATGTGGTGCCGACCTCCTGTTCAAGCCTTGCGACCTGCTGGCTGACAACCGCCTTGGTGATGCCCAAATATTCCGCAGCTCTCGTGAACGATCCCGCGTCAACGACGGCCGCGAAATAAGCCAGCCGATTGAGATTGGTCGCTTCCTGCATAGTATTCTCCGATTTTATTGTCAGCCTCTAGCATACATTCTGTCATTTTTCTCGATCTTCTCGTTCCAATCGGCTCATGTCATCTATGGCTCAAGAAGGAGCCGACATGACTGGCAAGACCCACATCACCTATCTCTTCGATCCCCTTTGCGGCTGGTGTTATGGCGCATCGCCGCTGCTCGCACAGCTCGCCGCGGCACCTGATCTGACAGTGTCGCTCGCCCCGACCGGTCTGTTTTCCGACTCCGGGGCCAGGGCGATGGACGAACAGTTCGCCGCCTTCGCTTGGTCAAACGACCAGCGCATTGGGAGCCTCACGGGGCAGCGGTTTAGCGATGTCTACCGGAGCCAGGTTCTGGCAAAAGGCGGCATGCTGGATTCTGGTCCAGCCACGCTGGCACTAACTGCCGTTGCCCTGACGGCGGGGCAGCACGAACTCGATGCGCTCCGGTTCATCCAGGAGGCGCGCTATGTTTCGGGCCGCGATGTCACGGACATGTCCGAACTGCAGAGCGTGCTGGTCAGTGTTGGACTTGATGCGGCAGCCTCCCGCCTCGCTTCTCCCGATTCCGATCTGCTGGCCGCCAATCGCGCGCGCATGGCCTCGGCGCGCGCCCTGACGCGTGAGTTCGCAGTCAATGGCGTACCGGGATTGATCGTGGATGACGGCGCGGACCGGACTTTGCTCAAGGCGCAGGACCTATTCAGCGGCGGCGATCTCCTCGCCAGGCTGTCCAACACAGGCGCTTCACCTGCAGGTCTCGCTCGCAATAGCCATCCGATGAAAGGATAACCCGATGATGATCAAGCGTACGACCTATACAGCACTGGCTGTCTTCATGCTCGGGGCAGCATCGGCGACGCCCGGTTTCGCCCAGAGTGTGCCACCCTACGGCGCGCCGATCAGCATCGAGCGCGCCAAGCAGGTCGCCGCGGCCGCCCTCGCGGAAATGCGCAAGAAAGGCTTTGAGATGACGGTCGCCATCGTCGATTCCGGCAGTAACCTCGTCTATCTCGAACGCTCCAATCAGGCGGGTATCGGCACGATCGACGCCGCGCTCGGTAAGGCGAAGGCCGCAAACGGTATCAAGACGCCGACCAAGGCGATCGAGGATATGATCCTTCATAACAACCAGAGCAATCTGCTTGCCGTGCCGGGAGCTTTTCCGGTCGAAGGCGGAGTGCCTCTCGTCGCCGATGGCCAGGTAATCGGTGCGATCGGCGTCAGTGGCGGCATGCCCGCAGATGATGGCGCGATCGCCAATACCGGCGCGAAGGCGCTCTAGCCCGACCGCCGATCCACATTGATATGACGCATGAATGAACCAAGACAGGACACCAGGACCATGTTCACCAGGAGAACCATCATGAAAACCACTCTCGCCGCTGGCGTGACCGCCGTACTTGCACCCGCAGACCTCGGCCACGCAGCAGGAAGCCTCACTTGGAAGCATTTCCCTGCAGGGCAGAATGGCTTCTTCCGCGCGCCCGTTCTGGTTTCCAGCGCGAACGAAGCTGTGCTGATCGATGGCGGCTTCACGCTGCCCGATGGAAAGGCGCTCGCCGACGCCATCAAGGCGACGGGCAAAAAGCTGACCACGATTTACATCAGCCAGTCCGATCCGGACTATTACTTCAGCCTCGGCCCGATCAAGGTAGCTTTCCCCGATGCCAAGGTGATCGCTGCCTCGGCGACAGTCGATGCGATCAAGGCGAGCGTCGAAAAGAAGCTGGCCGTCTGGGGGCCGCAGCTCAAGGAAAACGGTCCCCAGACCCTGGCTGACATCGTCATGCCGGAAACCTTTGACGGAAAGAGGCTGACTGTTGATGGCGAGACCATCGAGATTGTCGATGCGGAAGGCATGGCCAATCGTCGCTACCTCTTCGTTCCATCGCTGAATGCCGTGTTCGGCGGCGTGATGATCTTCAACGGCGTCCACGTCTGGACGGCAGATACCAACAGCGCGGAACTGCGCGCCGCCTGGGTTGCCAATCTCGAAAAGCTCGCGGCGCGCAAGCCGGCCGTCGTCGTGGCCGGACACATGACGTCCGACGCCAAGACCGACCTCGCGGGTGTGGAACATACCATCGCCTACCTGAAGGCCTTCGAGGAAGAACTGGCCAAGGCCAAGGACTCCGCATCGCTGAAGGCCGCCATGGAAGGCCGTTTCCCCAACCTCGGCATGGGTGTTGCGCTCGATATTGGCTCCAAGGTCGCGACCGGCGAAATGAAGTGGGGCTGATCGCCATGAGCGCTAATCTCGAAATCATCCGGGCCACCTATGAGGGCTCATCGGAAGACAATGGCCGCAATCTACTTGCGGCCTTGGCACCTGATGCGACGTGGACGGAAGCCGAAGGTTTCCCCTACGCTGGTACCGTTGTCGGCCACTTGTTGAGGTCTTGAAGTCAGCTATCTCAAGCCGGAAAATATCCGGAACGCTGAGGAGCACGCATGACGAAGCATCGCATCTATTCAGTCAGCGTCGCGAGCGTCTATCCCCACTATGTCGCCAAGGCAGAGAAGAAGGGGCGCACGAAGGCAGAGGTCGATGAAATCATCCGTTGGCTGACGGGGCATAGCCAGCAGAGCCTGGACGATCAATTGGCTGAGAAGACCAACTTCGAGGATTTCTTTGCGCAAGCGCCTCGGATGAATCCATCCCGATCGTCGATTACAGGCGTGATCTGCGGCGTCCGCGTTGAAGATATCCAGGAAACGACGATGCGGGAAATCCGCTATCTGGACAAATTGATCGACGAACTCGCCAAGGGGAAAGCGATGGAGAAAATCCTGCGGAAATAGCCAGTCGGGCTTGCATGAGCTCACCCAAGGCACGGGCGCAGAATCCGGCACCGCCTCGTCCAGGAATGACGAATGTTCATTGTCGCGGGGCAAGGCCATCGAGCAGGAAGTCGAGGCCCTTCCTGAAAGCGCCGTCCCAATCATTGTCCAGCAGCAGACGAGAGCGCTCGATCGTCGGGTAGTGTTGGCTGAGACCTGTCAGGCGCTGTTGCGCAGCGGTCCTGTCGTCGTCCGAGAGGTCGAAGTTCGCCCGGGTGGTGGTTGCGCCGATCACAAAATTCCAGAGCGACCAGATCGCGACGTTCAAATCAGCATCGGCGACACCGGCTCCGGACAAGGTCTTGCTCAGCCGTTCCAGGCGGCTGAGGATGTTCGGGCCGAGCGCCCGGCGTGGCAGCAGCGATGCCGACCAGGGATGGCGCAGCATGCTGGCGCGCCAGTCTTCGAGCATATGAACGACGTCGCCGCGCCAGTCTCGGGACGCATCGACTTCAGTCGGGCCGCGATATTCAAGCACCGAATCGAGCGCCAGATCGAAGACCTTTTCCTTGTTGTCGACGTGCCAATAGAGGCTCATCGCGCCCGCGCCGAGGCGATCGGCCAGCCGACGCATCTTCAATCCGTCGACGCCCTCTGCGTCCAGCAGTTCCACCGCGGTCGCCACGATCCGTTCCAGCGAGAGAGGCGGTTCATTGCGCGGCTCCTGCCCGGACTGGGGTGACACACCTGTCCGCCCGGACCCTTTGCTCTCAGCGCCGCTGCGTTTGGCTGCCATTCGTCTCCCTTTACTCATCAGACGTCGATCTAAGCCGACAATGCTGGGAATGTCGATCCTGACCGATTGACTCGTACGTCGTACGATGCAATTTAGTCGTACGACGTACGAGTCAATTCTATAGCGACAAAGTTCCATCCTGCAGGCCGCGAGGATCCGTTGCTCGCAGTCCTGAGAAGCCGAGAGAAAATCGTGTCAATCAAACATCTCATTATCGGAGGACTCATCATCATGACCATCAGCGTTCCCACTGCGGCGCCAGCCAATGAGGACGATCTCAAGCTTGATATCGTCAATCCGAAAAACCTCTACGACCCCTCGCCGAATGGCTACAGCACGGCGGTGATCGTGCCCCGCCAAGGCCGGCTGGCCTACATCTCCGGACAGGGCGGCCAGGACAGCACGGGAGCCTTGTCGCCCGATTTCGCCGTCCAGGTGAAGCAGGCCTATGCGAATTTGCGCACCGCCCTCGATGCGCTCGGCGCCAGGCCGGATCAGGTCGCCAAGCTCACGGTCTTCGTGGTCGATCACGATATGTCCAAGCTCGAGGTGTTGACCAGGAGCGTCAAGGACATGTTCGGCGCGTCGCTGCCGGCGCAGACGTTGATACCCGTTCCCAAGCTGGCCATCGATCCCATGCTCTTCGAGGTCGAAGCCACCGTCGTTCTGGAATAGCGGCGGCGCCGGATCTACACAATTTCGGATTTTCCCGGTGGCGCGCCAACATCTGCTTGGCGTGCCACCTGCGCTTTTGTGGGTGGCCATTGACCAATCGCCTGCGATGTGCGCCACTCATTCCTTGTACAAGGAAAATCCCATGCTCAAGTTTCTGCTCGCCCTCTCGATGGGTGTTTTTTGCGTATCGCCGCTTCAGGCCGGCGACGTCACTCCCGTTACCAAGAGCTGCCAGCCGGGGGCAAAACAGGCGCAATGCGAGCGATGGGTCACAGATATTAAGAAAGCCGTCGAGCTGGCGTATAAAGGCGATCACGGGGCGCAGGCGACCGTTGCCTTCTGCCTGTCCACAGGTTGCCATGGTGCCGTCGCCATCGACAAGGTCGCCTCCTGCAGCTGGCATCTCGTCATCGCCAATTCCGGTACTACAACAGTGCTTGACAGTTCGAACACCAGGATCACCTGCCGGCCGATGACGGCGGCTGAGAAAGACGAAGCCCGCGCGCTGGCGAGCGATCTCGTCCAGAAGATCTACAAGCGGCCTCTGGCTAAGACCGACCAGATGTAATCTGCCGGCTCACAGCTTGCGGCGCAACGCCTGCGTGAAAATAAATCTCATTGCTCTCCCGGCTTTCGCCGCTATTGTCCTCCCAAAGAAAATCGGGCCAAACAAAATCGGCCAAACAAAATCGGGAGGACCACGGATGATCCTGCACTGCGTATTCCTGCGGCTGAAAACCGCGGTGACGACCGACGACAAGCAGTCGCTGTTTGCGGCAATCGTCGCCCTGAAACAGGTCATTCCCGGCATATTGGACATCAAATACGGGCCGAATGTTTCGCCCGAGGGACTGCATGGCGGCTTCGTCGACGGTTTTGCCGTGACCTTTGAAAGCGCCGAGGCCCGCGACGCCTATCTCATCCATCCCGAACATGTGGCTATTGGCGAGCGCATCGTCTCGTCGACGGATGGAGGCCTTGCCGGCATCCTGGTCTTCGACCTCAATTTGTGAAGACTGCGGGGTCAAACCCCGCAGCCCTCCGTTGATCAGCTCGATTTCGCCATGGCGGCGGCGAGCTGGTCGACATTGTATTTGAACATCTTTTCATAGGTCGGCGCCGGCCCCTTGGCGTCGGACAGGGATTCGACATAGAGCTCGCCGCCGGGCTCGGCACCGGTTGCCTTGGCGACCTGCTTGACCAGGCGCGGATCGTTGGAATTCTCGAAGAAATAGGCTTTCACATGCTCGCCCTTGATCTGCTCGATCAGCTTGGCGACGTCGGCGGCCGAGGCCTCGCTTTCGGTGGACAGACCAAGCGGTGCCAGGAAGCTGACATTATATTCGCGGCCGAAATAACCGAAGGCATCGTGGCTGGTCAGCACCTTACGGCGATCGTCGGCCACCTTGTCGAATTTCGCGTGGGCGTAGGCGTTCAATTCATCCAACGTCTTTGTGTATTTCTCGGCATTGGCCTTGAAGGCGGCGGCGTCCATGGGATCGGCCGATGACAGCGCCTTTTCGATATTGGCGACCCAGACCTTGACGTTGACGGGGCTGTTCCAGACATGCGGATCGGTGATTTTTTCGCCGTCCTCTTCCATGGTGCGGGTGTTGATGCCTTCGGAAACGGTGACCGGCTTGCCCTTATAGCCCGAGGCGGTGATCAGCCGGTCCATCCAGCCCTCCAGCCCCTCGCCGCTGACGAAGGTAACCTGCGCCGCGTTCAAATTCTTCGCATCGGCCGGCGACGGCTCGAATTCATGGGGATCGCCGTTCGGCCCGACGAGGCTCGTCACCTTGACGTGCTCGCCGCCGACCTGTTTCACAACATCGGCAAGCACGGTGAAGGACGCCACAACCTTCAGCGTTTCGGCGGAGGCGGGCATGGCCGACAGCGCCATCAAAGCGGGGATTGCCGCGGAGAGAAGCAGTCTGTGCGATGTCATCGAAGTCTCCTTGGGATCAGCCCTTCAAATGCGGGCGGGGAAAGAAGCGCCGGGCCAGGCCGGAGGGCGCGAAAAGAATAGAAAGGCCGTAGAGGATCGCCGCCGTCATGATGATTGTCGGGCCGGAGGCGAGTTCGAGATGGTAGGAGGCGATCAGGCCGAGATAGCCGGATGCGGCGGCACTTGCGGCTGATATCGCCATCATCACCGGCAGGCTGCGCGACCAGAGCTGGGCGACGGCTGCCGGCAGCATCATCAGGCCGACCGCCATCAGCGTGCCGAGCGCCTGGAAGCTGGCGACGAGGTTCAGCACCACGAGCAGCAGGAAGAGCACGTGATAGACCGGCCCGCGCCCGCCGACGGCGCGCAGAAAACCCGGATCGAAGCATTCGGCCACCAAAGGCCGGTAGATGAAGGCGAGGATGACGAGGGTCAGCGAGGTGATCGCGCCGATCAGGTAAAGGGCGGGCGCATCGATCGCCAGGATGGTGCCGAAGAGCACATGCAGGAGATCGATATTCGAGCCGCGTAGCGAGACAATCAGCACGCCGAGCGCCAGCGAGGCGAGATAGAAGCTGGCAAAGCTTGCATCTTCCTGCAGCACGGTCATCCGGCTGACGGCGCCGGAAAGCAGCGCCACCGACAGGCCGGCGATGAGGCCGCCGAGGCCCATCGCCGTCAGCGACAAGGAGCCGGCGACGAGGTAACCGATTGCCGCACCCGGCAGCACGGCATGGCTCATCGCGTCGCCCATCAGGCTCATGCGCCGCAGCATCAGGAAGACGCCGATCGGGCCGGAGCCGAGCCCGAGGCAGAGGCAGGCGACGAGCGCGCGGCGCATGAAACCGTAATCGGCAAAGGGCGCGAGGAAGAGATCGTAGGCCGTCATGCCGCCGGCGCCTCTTCGGGTGCGCAGGCATTCGCATCCTCATCCCAGCGTTCGGCCATGGCGCGCGCCTTCAGGAGATTGACGGAGGACATGACGTCTGCGGTCGCACCCCAGCCGACAAGTTCGCGGGCAAGCAGCAGGGTTTGCGGGAAATGGGCGCGGACGAGCTCGAAATCGTGCAGCACGGCAATCACCGTGCGGCCCTCGCCATGCCAGCGGGTGACGATATCGATGAGGTCCCTGGTCGTGCGGGCATCGATCGCCGTAAACGGCTCGTCGAGCAGGATGATGCCGGCATCCTGCAGCAGCAGGCGGGCAAAGAGCACGCGCTGGAACTGGCCGGCCGACAGCGACCCGACATGGCGCCGGCCGAAGCCCTCGAGGCCGACGGCCGACAGCGCCTCGCCTGCCCTTTTCATCTCGGCAGGCGCGATGCGGCCGAAGGCTCCCGTCTTCTTCCAGGCACCGAACATGACGGTGTCGATGACCGAGATCGGAAAGCGGCGGTCGATCTCCGCCGCCTGCGGGAGGTAACCGAATTCCGCCCGCCCCAGCCGGTGCTCGACCCTGCCTTCGGCCGGGCGAAGCTCGCCCATGATCGCCTTCAGCAGCGTCGACTTGCCCGCCCCGTTCGGCCCGGCGATCGCCGTCAGGCTGCCTGAGGCGAAGGCGCCGGAGACATGATGGACGGCGGGATGCCTGTTATAGGCGACGGTCAAATTCTCCAGACGGATCAGCGGCGTCATGGCAAGAGAACCGCCCAGTGGATCGCCAGCCAGAGCACGGCAATGACCAGCGCCATGCCGATCACCCTAGATAAAGCCGACTGTCCCAGCAGGCTGACGGAGGGGCGGTCGGGGCTCGGGGGCATGGCGCATCCTACAATGTAATAACATTACGGTTATGTTATAACGATTGCGGCGAGATTGAGGCGAAGGCCAATCCCAGATTCATCGCTAAGCTAAATACGGGCAGCATTCGACATGAGATGATCGCGTGCGTGCACCCATTTGACAGCCATATGCGGTTGGGCCAGACTTGACACATGATCAGGCCATGGCCCCTACTTGTTGACCATATTCGCAACGTGCGAGGACATTCGGAAGACGAAAAATTCTCGTCTGCCTTGCAGGGCATTGAGCAACTTGCCGATTTCATCGCTCGAAGTTCGCTTCGGAATGCGCTGTTCGGATGGACGTCGATGGCTGATCTGTGCGTCCAACAAACCGACCATGCCCCTCCCTCGGTGGCCTACCTTCGGATTTCAGCGCAATCATCGGGCCTGATAGAGTTTCGCTATATCGATACGCATGTGGAACGCCGGCAATGGACGCGGACGGAAACGCCAGAACGAGCTGTTCACAGGCTTAGGACCTTCTTGGGCCAACTTCACTGGGCTTCAGGTCCCAACAATTTTGCTGCCATCCCGAACTAAGAGTTTGCGGCCTGGCCATCCAAACTCGCACCGGCCCATCCCGCCTTCTGTGTCCCATGATACTTTCCATTCGCGAAACTCGCGATGAAGGCGACATTGTTGCGACGCGTCCAATTTCCGCATTCGGGGCGGTCTCTGACATTTGGCGGAGATCGGCCTATGCCGCCCTTCAACCAGAGCCCAAGCCTCTGGCCGCTATAGGCCGAAACGAGTGTATCCTGACCCCTGCATCGTGCTCGAGGAAGGCGAAGTGCCCCCTAGGCCCATACCCTCAGCGCCCGTTCCATCCGGTCGGCGGCGTAGGTGACGAGATAGGCGATCACCATGTAGATGACGACAGCGATCAGGAAGGCTTCGAGATAGTAGAAGTTCAGCGCGGCGGTCAGCTGCGACTGTGCGAAGATGTCGACGACCTCGATTGCAAATCCCAGCGACAGTGCCTTCATGATCACCATGATAGAGTTGGCAAGATCCGGGATGGCCGCGACGATGACCTGCGGCAGCATCACCCGGCGGAACACCTGGCTGCGTTTATAGCCCAGGGAGTAGGCCGCATCGGCCTGACCGTTGTCGAAAGAATTCAGTGCGCCCTTCACGACTTCCGCCTGGAAGGCTGCGACGCAGGCGGTCAGGGCGACGATGAGCGTGATCCAGTTCGGCGTCGAGTGGCCGTTATAGTCGATGCCGACGAGCGAGGTCAGGAACTGCAGCGTCGGCGGCAGGCCGTAATAGGCGAGGAAGATCACGATCACCATCGGAACGCCCTTGAAGACGACCTTGTAGGCGACGACCAGTTCCCGAAGCAGCGGGACCCGCCGGTATTCCACCATCGCAAAAAGGCTGCCGACGATCGTAGAAAAGACAAAGATGCCAAGCGCCATGGCGAGCGTCACCGGGACCGCGCCCAGGATGTCCCAGAGATCGGGCAGAAGGACTTCGGAATCGAACATGTGATGACCTCCTATTCGATCAGACGCTTGCCATCATGGTGGCCTTGGCCGGTGCGGTATTGGGCGCAAACTTTGCGTTTCGCGTTTCGAAAAAGCGCACGACCATCCATGCCACGAGGCATAGCAGCGAGTAGATCACCGCCAGCACAAGGTAGGTCTCGAACTGGTACTGATTGTAGTCGCGCTCCATGACGAGATGGGCGGTCGCCATGACATCCGCGGCGCCGATGTACATCACGAGTGCGACGTTGTGGATGAGGTAGATGATCGAGTTGCCGTAGCCTGGCAGGGCGATGTGCACCGCCTGGGGTCCGACGACACGAAGGATCTTCTGAAGGAAGGTGTATCCGAGACTGTCGGCGGCGTCATGCTGACCGCGTTCTACGGCGAGGTAGGCTGGCCGCAGAACCTCGGAAAGATAGCCTCCATGGTAGAGGCTGAGGCCGACGATCGCCGCGACATTCGGGGACACGAAGTCCTCGACCTCGAACAAGGCGACGACCAGCGGCAGTCCGTAAAAGGCGACGAACAGTTGCAGCACGACGGGGACGCTCCGGGCATAGGACACGTAGAGGTCAGCCAGCTGGCTGAGAACCGGTATCCTGCGCACCCGGAACGTCGTCGCAATCAGCGCCAGCAGGAAGCCGGCGATCATGGCCGTGAACGTGATCGCAAGCGTCAGCGGCAATGCCTTGAGCAGCTCGGGGATCATGATGGAAAGGTCCACTTGGGAACACTCCTTGTTTCAAATTCAGCCTTGATCGTCGGCCCTGCCTTGGGCGTTACTTCATGTAGGTGGTGATGTCCTCGCCGAACCATTTCTGCGAGAGCTTGGCGAGCGTGCCGTCAGCCTTGAGCTCCTTCAGAGCCTTGTCGATGTCTGCGGAGAGCGCCTTGTTCTCCTCGGAGCGATGGATCAGCACGAAGGTGTTGTTGATCGCGACCGGCTCGCTTGCCTTGACGTTGAGCTTCTGCTGGTCGATGACCGTCTGCTCGCCGAGGTTCGACGGCAGAACCAGCGCGTCGTATTTGCCGTTCTCGACCTCTTTCAGGCGATCCGGATAGGGAATGCCGGCGCTGGAGGCGGTGATCTCGATCTTGAAGTCGGGGTTCTTTTCCTGCCAGGCGGTGGCGAATTTGTAGATGCCGCCGCCGGCCGTCACCGGCACGATCTTCTTGCCGACCAGATCCTTCATCTCGTTGATGCCGCTATCCTTGCGGCTGTAGATCTTGATCAGGCTGGCGCCGATCGGGCTCTCGGGAATGAGGAACTGCTTTTCGCGAGCGGGCGCCCGGTAGTAGCCGCCGGTCGCGATGTCGTACTTGCCGGTCGCAAGGCCGGTCTCCTGAGCGATGTCGGCAGCACCCTCCATCACGAATTTGTACTGGGGCAGCTTGGCGTTGATCGCCTTCAGGACATCGGGTTCGTAACCCTGCGGCTCGACGCCGATGGCACCCCACGAGAGCGGCTTGGATTCGGCAGCCGTGGCGATCTTGATGGTGCGCACGTCCTCGRCATGGGATAGGCCCGCGGTTGCGAGGGCAAAGGCAACGCCGGCGACAGCGAGGCCGAAGGTACGGCGGGAAGTCGACTTGATGGAAGACATGTCAGGCATCCTTTCTTTACTGGATGGAGTGTTCGGAATTCAGGAACTGGGCAAGGCGCGGGTTGGAGGGCGTGTCGAAGATCTCGGCAGGGCTGCCTTGAGCGGCGACGACGCCCCGATCCATGAAGACGATGCGGTTCGAGATGTTCTTTGCGAACTGCATCTCGTGGGTGACGAGGAGCGAGGTGATGCCTGATGACGTGACGTCCCTGATCACCTTCAAAACCTCGCCGACGAGTTCGGGGTCGAGCGACGACGTCGGTTCGTCGAAGAGCATGACATCAGGCTTGACGGCCAGCGCACGCGCAATGCCGGTTCGCTGCAGCTGGCCGCCGGAAAGCTGGGACGGGTAGCTGTCGATCTTGTTCGAAAGGCCCACCCGCTCAAGCTCCTGCAAAGCGATCGAACGCGCCTCGTCCTTCGACTTGCGCTGCACGACGACGAGCGGATCCATCACGTTCTGAATGACGGTCATGTTCTTGAAGACGTTGAACTGCTGGAAGACCATCGCCGTCCGCAGCCGGATCGCCTGGACCGCGGTGCTGTCCGGCTTCCGGTAGTCCATCCTGACCTGATCGAAGGCGATCGTGCCGGAGGCCGGCTTGGCCAGATAGTTGATGCACTTCAGCAATGTTGTCTTGCCGGTGCCGCTGGGGCCGATGATCGACACCACGTCGCCGCGGTTCACCGAGAGATCGACGCCGTTCAGGACCTGGGTGTTGCCGTAGGACAGCTTTAGATCTTTGAGCTCAAGCATTTCGGGTCGGTGTCCTTTCGGCAGGTAGGTCGGAAAACGTCGCGGTCTCGTCGTCGGCCCACTCGTCACCGAGCAGCTCGGGCGTGTCGAAGGCCTGGAGATCGGCGAAATGACGCTCGCGGTCGGCGACGAACAACGCCCTGGCGATGCCGCGGGCGAGCCGGTCGGCGCCTTCGCTGATTGCGGGAATGTCGCCCGTGAGCTTGCCGTGGCTGAGCGTGGCGGGGAAATTGAAGCAGTGGATGCGGGCCAGCGCCGGGCAGGCGCCCGGCTCAACCTCGAGGAACTCGAACGCGTCGCCGAGGTCCGGCGAGGTTTCAAGCTCGTCGTTTCGCATGTCGGCGGGCACGGGAAAGCGGTCGCGCCACAGACGGATATGGGATGCGACGGGGCCAAGTTCCGGCCGGTTCGTCAGGTCGACCTTGAAGCCGGTGCCGAAGATCAGGAAATCGACGGGATAGCTGCCTTTCGGCGTCGTCACGACGATATGATCGCCTTCCCGTTGCAGCCGGTTGATCGGGCTTGCGAGATGGAGATGGGCCTGCGGGAATGCGCTGACACGCAAGACGCTCGGACGCGGCGGCGGCGTCTGCGAGCGCATGGCGTAGTCGAGAAACCGCCACTTCCAGTCATCCGGTAGACCGGCGAAGCCGTGCACCACGCCCTGGCTGCCGATGCCGGTGAATTTGTTGATCCGTGGCAGGTCGGCCCTGCGCACGAACAGGTCAAGCCGGGCGGCGCCTGCCTCGAGCGCGGTGGCGGCGTTGTCCATCGCCGAGGCCCCGGCGCCGACGACGCCGACCCGTTTGCCGCGCAATGCGGCGAAATCGATTTCGTCGGCGGTGTGAGCCCAGAACTTGCGATCGACGTCATCGGCGATCGGCGGCACGAAGGGGCCGCCCAGGCCGTCGCGGCCCGTCGCCAGCACCACATGGCGCGCGATCTTCGTTTCGGTCCGGCCATCGTGACGGCAGACGACATCGAGCAGGCCGTCGGCGCGCGGACGAATGGCCTCGACGGCGACCCCATTGCGCACCGGCAGGTCAAGCACACGCCGGTACCAGACCAGGTAATCCATCCATGTCTGACGCGGCGCCCTGTCGAGCGCGACCCAGGCATCGCGGCCGTGCAGCGCCTCGTAATAGGCGCGGAAGGTCAGCGCCGGCAGGCCCATCGCGGGCCCGGTCAGTTGCTTGGGAGAGCGTAGGGTTCGCATCCTGGCGAAGGTGACCCATGGCCCCTCGCTTCCGGCAGGCGCCTTGTCGAGAACGACGTGGTTGGCGACGCCGAGCCGCTTCAGCATGGCGGAGGCGACGAGCCCGGCCATGCCCGCACCGATGATCACGACGTCGACCACCCCTTGGCCATCGACGACGCGGGGCGGAACCCAGGACTTGGCCGGCAGCTCCAGCCAGGCGAGGTCCTGCCGCAGGCGTGCCTCGAGCGCTTCGAGACTGTTCGGAAACGCCGAGAGGTCGCTCATGACGGCACCTCCTCGGTCATCGGGCTACCGCCATAGACGGTGTCGGCCAAGGCTTCAACGCCGCCTGCGTCATGCAGCCGGCACCCGGGCATCGCCAGGGCCACCGCGCGCGCCGCATCGATGACGGCGGCGACCGTCGGGGTCAGCGGCATCGCGGCAGGCGAAATAGCGCCGAACAGGAAGGGGATGGTGTGGTCGAGGACGCGCATCACGATCCCCTCGAGCGGAACGCCGCAGACGGTCGCCGGCTCGACGATGGCCGCTCCCAGTCCGGCCCGGACCATGGTGAGCGCCGTCAGCGAGGCGTTGACGTCGATCATCCGCTGCGGCGCCACACCTGCCCGCTCCAGGGCTTCGTCGATGCGGTGCCGCAGGCGGTAGGGATTGGCGAGCGTGATGATGCGGCGCTCGGCGAGGTCGGAAAGACGCACCATGTCATCGTTGGCGAGTGGATCGTTGGCGGCAAGAGCGACGACACACGGCGCCTCGGCAATCCAGTGCACGTCGAGGCCGGGGTGCTCCAGCGGCAGGCTTGATATGCCGAAGTCCGCCGAGCGGGCGAGCACCGCCTGCACGACATTCTCGGCCGCCAGCGCCTGCACATGGAGATGACGCGGTATCAGGTCCGGCGCGACGGCCGCGATCGCTTGGGGCAGAACGCCGGCCGCAAGTGAAGGCGTGGCCGCGATTGTCAGCGACGGCGGCTCATCGAGACCGATGGCGTTCGCTCGTTCGCGGATGTGGGCGAGGCTGGCAAGATGGCGTTCCACTTCGGCATGAAAGAGCAGACCGCGCGCGGTCGGGCTGATGCGCGGGCCGCTTCGATGCAGCAGCGCATAACCGATATCGGCCTCCAGATCCTGGATGAGCCGCGTGACCGCCGGCTGCGATCGTCCCAGCAGCCTTGCCGCCCCGGTCACGCTGCCGGCGGACATCACCGCAGCGAAGGCTTCAAGTTGCCTTATATCGAAAGAGTTAGAATGCATAGTGGACATCAAACACTCTCCTTCATGCCAGTAAAGCATGACAATTCTCATTTGACGACTGGCAGTAGATAAAAAATTCACATCGAATGCTGTTTATCATTCCAGTTTGACATAATGAGGCGTCAGGCCTACCTAGGGCTTATGTCCTTTGACGTCTTGAGGAGCTTGTTTTGACACTCATCGAAACTCTTGCCTCTGTGAGCCCGGGTTCAGCCCTCGCGGAAGCCATGGGGAAACGCGCGGAAATCCTGCGCCTCAGTGAAGCGGCCCACGACGCCGTGCTTCTGCCACGCGATCCCGGCGGACTGTCGCACGGCCTGAGGGCCGCGCTTGCCGCCCGCATGGCGCGCCACAACCGCAGCCCGGCGCTCGCAAGCCACTACGACACGCTCGTTGCCCGCGCCGGCGAAGCGGCGACAGCCGTGCTCGCCGAGCCCGACACGAATGTGACGGACCCGCGGACTGCGGAGATCGTTCGTCATGCCGACCGGCTGACGCTCGCGCCGCGCGATGCCACGCGTGCCCATGTCGAGGCATTGGGTCAGGTCGGCGTCACCGACGCTGACATCGTCCGGCTCGCGGAGCTTGCGGCTTTCGTCAATTACCAGGTGCGGGTTCTCGCCGGCCTGAAGCTGCTGGGAGAAATGCGATGAGCGAGGTCGTCCACACCTTCACCACCACGGTGCCGCGCTGGCAGCCCTATGTCGTTCCGGTCGATTTCGCGACCGCCACCGACGAGCAGCATGCAGCGATGCAGACGACGCCGTCGAACAAGGGCATCTCGCCCTATGTGCTGACCCTGGCGCACGACCCCGAGACACTCGCGGTCCGCTCGCCGCTGTTCAACCTGATCATGTACGGCAAGGACGGACTGGCGGGGAGCGAGCGCGAATTGGGCGCGGTCGCCGCCTCCGTCGTCAACCGCTGCGTCTACTGTGCGGCCGTCCATGCATCCAGGTTCAACAATCTGACAAAACGCACCGATGTCATCGAAGCCGTATTCGCCGATGGTCTCGAGGCGACGCTCGACGAGCACCTCCAGGCAATCTTCGACTTTTCAGCCCGACTGTCGACCACGCCGCCCGAGGCCGTCGCGGCCGACGCGCAGTCGCTGGCAGACGTCGGGCTCGACGAGTTGGAGGCTCTCGATCTCGTCCTCTCATCGGCCATCTTCGGCTGGGCGAACCGCCTGATGCATACGCTCGGCGAGCCGATGAAGGACTAAAGCGCGTCGCAATCGTGCTGCAACCGGCGACCCGAGAGCGAGCCGATCACACAAGCGAAAAGGGCGACCGAATGGCCGCCCTTCATCTGTCCGGAATGAGCGCTCAGAGCTTCAGCCCCGCACTAACCCGCAACCGCACCGATTTGTTGCAACAAGCTCAGCAAGTCGGGTTGACCACGCTCTTCGACAAATTTTCCATCAGCCAGGCGGTAAAAGTTCACGGCCTGGACCGTGATCGACTTACCAGTCGGCTCAACGCCAAGGAACGGACCCTGGTGCGTGCCGCGCATTGTGAAGCGTGCGGCTATCTTATCGTCTTCAGCGATGATTTCTTCCAAAGTCCATTGGATGTCGGGAAAGCCGCCTCGCATCATTCCAATGATCTCGAGGTAACCATCCGGGCCGCGCAGAGGCTCTTGCCGCCCAGGGACATGGAAAATCGCCTCCGAAGCAATCAACTCCGCGGCCAGTTGTTCGCTAGCTGTATTTATAAACTCGACAAACCGGCGCATTGCCATTTTGTTGCGTTCCATTGCCATTCCTGTTCTCCTTCAAGCACTGCTTCAAGCTGGATGGTTGTGATCGATCGACGATGAGTTTCGGCTTGTCGAAACGGCGGCGGTGAATTTCATGCGGCGCTCTGGGGAAATCGGCGGGGCATGAAAAGCGGGATCCGCGAGACCACCTGACGATAGCGCCGCGTCTTTTCGGAGTGTCGTCATGGTTCCTTGCCACGGCCACCTCACTCTTATCCTCAGAAGGAACCATCTGTCGACTTGGACAATTGCTCGTATGCGCGCAGCGCGTCGAGCTGTCCTTCGAGGGTCGGCTGGTAGGCCGCAAGAGCATCGCTTCCAGCCAGAAATTGCTTTGGCGGATTTTCCATGCCGACGAACTTGACAAGGACGTCGGCCAGCTTTCCGGGATCACCACCCTGTTTGCCATTATAGCCTGACCACATGTCTTCAGCGCTGCCTTCGGCGGCGTAGTCCTCGATGGTGCTGGCGGCGTACTTCGCATTCTGGGCGTCGAGCAGATCTGTCCGGAAGAAGCCAGGTGCGACGGCGGTGATCTTGATGCCGAATTGTTCGACTTCCTGAGCAACCGCCTGCGAGAGGCCTTCGACCGCGAATTTCGAGGCGCTGTATGCCCCGCAGTGCTTGAAGCCGACGATCCCGGCAAGCGAACTGATATTGATGATCCGGCCCGACCGCTGCTTGCGCATGACCGGAAGAACCGCGCGCATCGCATACATGACCCCGTAGAAATTGGTCGACATCAGCCCTTCGATTTCGGCGGTGCTCAACTCTTCGAAGTTGCCGAGCAGGCTGTAGCCCGCATTGTTGAGCAGAACGTCAATGCGACCGAACGCCTTCACAGCTTCGTCTACCGCAGTTCTGGCCTGTTCCTCATTGGCGACGTCCAGCTGGACGAATAGAAGGCGGTCGCCTGCGACGTCGCTCAGGGCATTGCGTACCTTGTCGAGGTTGCGGCCGGTCGCGACGACGCGGTCGCCAGCCCTCAGGGCCGCTTTGGCACTGGCAGCACCGATACCGCTGCCTGCACCCGTAATAAACCAAACCTTGCTCATATCTCACTCCTGTTCCTGATGAACCGGAGGATAGATCGCCTAGCGAGGCACGATTAGATGGTATTATCGGCATGAACTTAGAAATGAGATTTATGAATGCGCCGGGAGAACGGACATGCTGACGTCCCGCGCCCAATTAAACCCCACTGGTGTTCAATCCTCCTTGTGAAGGAGGATTGAACCATCCCGTCCCCAAAGACGGGATCCTGTTTAAAGGTGAGGACGTCTGCGTTTAGGCGACGTTGATGTGAGTGGCGAACCAGTCCAGCACCAGTTGCGGGTTCTTCGCGAAATAATTGTAGCCTTGGAAACGCTGGTCCGTGCCTTCTATCCAGAAAAGCTTCTTATCCTTTGAGGAAATCGTGTCGTAGATCTCCTGAACATTAGACGGCTTGGTCAAGAAATCGTCGCGGACCTGCGCGACCAATGTCGGAACCGTCACCGACTTGGCATATTCCATCGGCCAGACGTCTGAGAGATGATAGCCGGTCCGCTTGTAGTAGGCGGCATCAAACAGCTCGACACCGTTGGCGATTTTTTGATTTTCCATCGCTGTCTGGACAAAGACGGCAGGCGTTACCGGCTGCAATGCAATCATCGCCTTGATGTGGGTGAACTCTTCCGGGTGCTTGTGCATGCCGACGATGGTAGAGTTGGCGCCCAGGCAACGGCTGTAGAGGGCCGTCTTCATGTCCTTGGTGTCGGGCCGCGATTTGGCGTAACGCAGCGATCCGATCACGTCACGATATTCCAGCGTACCATGGGCATTGATGCCGCCGCTTCCGGTGCCGCTGCGGCCATGGTTGCGCATGTCATAGGTGATGATGCTGTAACCTGCGTCATGCAGGATCTTGTATTCCGGCAGGAAGTTCACCTCGAAGCCGCCAAAGTCCTGCCAGGGCGCCAGATGCCCCGGATAGCCGTAGCGATTGCAAGGCATCGGGTGGTTCATGATGAGCAACTTGTCGGAGCCGGCGGCTGGAATGAACCAGCCCTCGATGGTGATGCCGTCCATCGCCGGGAAGAAGATTTCCTCATAATCCATGCCGTATTCGTTCGGCCACCGCAGAACCGGTGTGCGCGTCGAATGCGCCATCAGGTCGGCCATGCCGTTGATGAACGCTTCGGAGTTTGCATCCGGCGCTGTCGCAGCCGTGGCCGCCTTGGTATCTGCGGCCTGCGCGCTGGTCGCGGCCGCTGCCATGAGAGGCAGCGTCGCGAGTGCCGCGCTGGCTTTCAGAAGTTGGCGGCGGCTGTTGAAAGCACCTTCCGGTGAAACGATCGTATCAGTTTGCTTGGCCATATCAGGCTCCTGTTTGCTTGAGACGTTGCGTTATCGGGACATTTGAGGCGGAGGGCACCGGATAGGGGTGTCGGCACCCTCTGCCACTGTCCGCGTTCACTGCTTGGGAGGAACGAAGCCTTCGGTGATGATCACCGAGCCTTCGGTCGAGGCGACGCGAAATTTCCGCGCGGCCGTGTACTGCGGAGAATTGTAGAAGCGCTGCGCGTCAGCCACGCTTGGGAACTCGGCGATGGCCATGACCTTTTTCGGTTCGCCTTCCACCGCCGTCGCATTCAGATTGAACACGATGATCTTGCCGCCGAATTTCGGAGCGAGCGGACCGGCCTCTTCCATATATTTGTTGTAGCCGGCCTGATCCTTGATCGTATAATTCGCAATCATGTAGCCGGGGGCCTGCGAATCCTGGGCAAAGGCGGTCGTGGTGAGGGTCAAGGCGATGGCGGCAGCCGCACCGAAAGCGATCTTCTTCATTGTGTCGGGTCCTTTGGTTTTTGAGTTGAGGATGATCAGAGAGATCCGTCCGTCGATCTGGACAGCTCGTCATGGGTTCGCATGTCGCGGAGACGGCTTTCTATGCCGGGCGCGATCATGGCGATCGCATCCGTTCCGGCGACGAATATCTTCGGCGGATTTTCCATGGCGGCGACGGTGACGACGGCCGCGCCGAGCTTGTCGGGATCGCCAGGTTGCACGCCATGGAAGCTCGACCAGGTGGCCTCGGATGTTGCATCGCCGGCATAGTCTTCGATGCCGCTTCTGGGAACGTACCGAACATTCTGGCTGTCCAGCAGATCCGTGCGAAAGGCTCCGGGTTCGACGGTCGTGAACTTGACGCCGAATGGCTCGACCTCGATCCCGACGGAAAACGCCAGACCCTCGATCGCGAACTTGGTGGCTGAATAGGCACCGCAGTGTTTCAGGCCAATGACGCCGGCTGCGGCGCCGATGTTGATGATGTGCCCCGACCGCTGCTTGCGCATGACCGGAAGCACGGCGCGCACGACATGCACAACGCCATAAAAATTAGTGGCAAACTGGGCTTCGATCTGGGGAAGGCTCTGCTCTTCGAAGTTGCCGAGCAGGCAATAGCCAGCATTGTTCACCGCGACGTCAATGCGTCCGAATCGCGCGACGGCGTCTTCTGCAGCAGCATTGACCTGTGCTTCGCTGGTCACGTCCAACTTGATGAACGCAAGATCGTCACCAGCAACGTCGCGCAAGGCATCACGGGACTTGTCGAGATTTCTGGAGGTGGCAACGACCTTGTCGCCAGCCTTCAATGCCGCTCTGGCGACCCCGGCGCCGATGCCGCTGCTCCCGCCTGTGATGAACCAAACTTTGCTCACGCTTAACTCCCTGTTTCGACAGACAGGAAGATAGATGCGCTCGGTCTATTTGATTAGAATGCATAATTTGCATGAAGCTAGAAAGCGGGTTTCTAAATAGACCCGCGTTCAACTGCTTTATGGCCGACAGTACGCGTCCGGCGCTTTCGGCCCCTGATCAGCTTCAGGCCATAGTGGGTGATAAACACGAAAAGCCCGATGATCGCTATGTGATGCAGGAAAAAGGCCGGCGTCGCAGTCTGGAAATCCCAAAAGTCGAAGCTCATTTGCATGAACAATTTTGATCCGACATCGATCGTGAGCAAGCTCTGAACGCCATAGACGGCGACAGTGATGGCGACCACACGCAAAACAAGCGTCCGCAGTCTGCCCTCGGCCGTCATGCCGAACCTGCTGCTCACCACGCCGATGATCATCGACCAGTGCAGGCCCAGGTGAAGGGAAGCCATGAGCAGCGCCAGATAAGCCGCCGACGCGTGGATCTGGCGCAAGGTGAAGGTGCCGGTCAAAGACAGGAAACCAAAGACAGTCTGTGAGATGATTATGCTGGTTACCAGCAAGGTCAGCATGGTGATCAGCAGCGAGAGATTGATCACCCTGGCGACGATACCGCGCGGTTCGCGCCAGCCCTGCGTGATCATGCCGTACCAACGGCGGTTGAAAATGTTGTGGCTGATCAGCAGCAGGAACATGCCTGTGCCGATTATCTCGTGTGCCGCATTGCCGAGCCAGTTGTAAGCCAGAGCGGCCAGCAACAGGCCGGACGCCAAGACATCGAGGATCAACCGCAAGAGAAACAGCGGCTTCAAGGGACGTAAGCCCGCATTCTGTCGGTCGTGAACATGAAGTCATTATCTGCCTGCGACCCGTGGCACGATTGGCATCGCTCGGCGAACGCGGTCCGACTGACCTGCATGTTGGTATCGAACTGCTGAAAATGCCAGTCTCCGGTGCGCTGCTCCTCCGGGACGCTGAGACCCCAATCCACACCTTTCTCCATGACGAAATAGCCGGTGAGCTTGTAGTCAGCCCAGATGCCCAGGACCAATTGCGTGCCGGGCGGCAGCGATCGGCCGGACTTCGCGATCTCCAGAGTTTCGCGCGTTGCAAACGCTTCCTCCCTGGAAGAGCCACGGTCGTAGGTCGCATAGTGGACATACTCATCGAAATTCTTTGGGAAGGTTGCTCGGTTTCCGGTTGCCTGCGCCATTGCCGAAGAGCTGAATGGGCCGAAGACGCTGAAGACGATAGCGGCCACGGTCACGACAAGACGTTGGATCGCGGCGAATGGTTCATTGGATTTTTTGGATCTGGCGTCAGCCATAGAGGATTCCCTTGGTTTACCGGAGCGGGATTTGACACGGACAATCGACGACACCGTAGTCCGGCGAAGCCGATCAGATTAGGCGGCGGTATTTGCATGGGCTTAGAAAGCGGGCTTCTTAATCCGCCAAATTGCTGCAGCAATTCAAAGTGCTGCAGCGTCGCGCGTCTGAAAAACGCGCGGCGCCTGGAGGTCGGAAAGATCGCGACGCGCTTTAGGTTGTTTGGTCAACCAGACCCATTTGCATTTCGTTCATACGTCCGCCATGCACGGTCAGCGCCGCGAGGGCAGTCCCGAACTCGCGGAGGTCGTCAGGCGTCAGCTCGACCCGAAGTGCAGCCAGGTTCTCATTCAGATGATCGATATTGCGCGTGCCTGGGATAGGAACGATGAACGGCTTCTGCGCCAGCAGCCACGCCAGGGCAATCTGAGAGGGCGTTGAACCTTTCTTTTCGGCGAACTGCTTCAACAACGCGACGAACGGCAAATTGGCTGCCAGGTTTTCAGGGCTGAAGCGGTCGAATGTCGAGCGCAGATCGGTCTTCGGGTCGAACCGTGTGCTCGCGTCGATTTTGCCTGTGAGATAACCCATTCCCATGGGACCCCACGGGACGAAGCCGATGCCAAGCTCCTCACATGCTACGAGAACGCCATTGTGTTCCGGGCTCCTCTCCATCACGGAGTATTCGGTCTGGACCGCCGTCACAGGCTGGACGGCATGTGCCCGGCGAATTGTCCCGGCGCTCGGCTCCGAGAGACCGAAGTGCAGAACCTTGCCTTCCTGGATCAGCTCCTTGATCGCACCAGCCACATCTTCGATCGGTACGTTGGGGTCGACGCGATGCTGATAGAAGAGATCGATGCGATCGGTTTTCAGACGTTTGAGCGAGGCCTCCGCCACCTGCTTGATCCGTTCCGGACGACTGTTCAGCCCGGCCGTGCCGTCAATTGCAAAGCCGAACTTGGTGGCGATTTTCACCTGATCGCGTATCGGTGCCAACGCTTCTCCGACAAGCTCTTCGCTCGTATACGGCCCATAGACTTCGGCGGTATCAAATAATGTAACGCCTTTTTCGTGGGCGGCGCGGATGGTGTCGATGCCTTGGGCAGTCGAGGCGGCCGGTCCATAATTGGCGCTGATGCTCATGCATCCAGCTCCCATTTCCGAGACTTCCAACGTTCCGAGTTTCCGGGTTTTCATCTGGGCTTGTCCTGCCTGGGGCGTGCTTTTGGTTACCTGGGGCTGATCCGACGAAGCGGCCCAGGCCGGCGATGCGACGGTCAACATTGCCCCGGCGAGCGCCGAGTTGATCAAGAAGTCGCGGCGAGCAACGCCCGGATGCTCGTTGGCATTGGAACCCGCATTTGGCTTGTTTTTGTCCATAGGTCGTCTCCTGAACTTTAGCGGCAGAGCCGTCTTTTCATCGAAGGAGGGACGAGCCGTGCCAGGCCAGCTTGCACTCAGGCGATCTCGATCACCTCGCCGGCACAGTGATTTTGCGCCCGTCCTCGTGAGGTGAGATAAGCAGCGCAGCACCAGCGATTAGGCCCCATTTTCTGCATGGGGTTAGAAATGGGATTGATGAATGCCGTTACGGTCCCCGGCAACGGAGTGCCTCGACCAGGAGGGAGAAGGCCGGGGTGTGTTGCCGCCGGCTTGGATAGTAGAGGTGATAGCCTGGGAATGGCGGACACCAGTCTTCCAGAACACGGATCAACCGTCCCTCGGCCACATGGTGAGAAACCTGACTTTCGAAGACATAAACAAGCCCCAGTCCGTCAAGGGCCGCGTTTTCCAGCATCTCATTGTCATTGAGAATAAGCGATCCGCTGACGCGCGCCTCCAGCTCAATGCCGTCACGCTCGAACTCCCAGGCATAGAGACCGCCTCCCCTGCTCTGCCGATAGCTGACGCAAGCGTGACTGTTCAGGTCACGTGGCGTTTCCGGGCGCTTACGGTTGGCGAAATAGGAGGGCGATCCGACAACCGCCATTCGAACCTCGGGGCTCACCCGCACCGAGACCATGTCCTTCTCGACCTGTTCGCCGAGCCGTATGCCCGCGTCAAATCGGCCAGCGACAATGTCGGTGAGCCCTTCGTCGACATTGATCTCAACGACGATGTCCGGATACTCGGGCGCGAGCTTCAGCAATGCGGGCCAGAGCACCATCCGGGCGGCATGCCGAAAGGTGGTGATGCGAATCGTGCCTGCGGGCTTGTCGCGAAGGGCGGTGAGCGCGGCAATCTCGCTGTCGATGTGATCAAATGCGGGACGCAGGCTGTGAAACAGCCGTTCTCCCGCCTCTGTCGTCGAAAGGCTGCGCGTCGTCCGTGAAATCAACCGCACATCCAGACGTCGCTCGAGCATTCGCACAGCATAGCTGAGTGCGGACTGGGAGAGGCCAAGCTTTGCGGCCGCGCGCGTGAAACTTCCCTCCTCCACGACGGTGATGAATGCCGCCAGCTCGCTGAAATCACCTTTTCTCATTCATAAACTCCATTTCTAAGTTCATGCAGATTATAGCGGCTAATCGGCATGCCTGTCCTCCATTATTTAGTTGCTCGACACCGCATGCTGTTGGAGCGGCGCGAGGACGACGAGATCATGAGCAAGACACAACCGAAACTCTTCGACGCGTTCGCTTTCGCCAAGGGGATCACCCTTCGCAACCGGATTGTCATGGCCCCCATGACGACATGGTCGGGCAATGAGGACGGAACGGTCTCTGACGAAGAGGTCGCGTATTACCGTCGCAGAGCAAAGGACGTCGGCCTGGTGATTACCGGTTGCACCCACGTCATGCCGAATGGTGTCGGCTTCACGGGCGAGTTTGCTTCTTGCGACGATAGCTTCACGCCGAGCCTGCGCCGCCTGGCAGGGGCGGCCAAGAGTGGCGGCGCGCCGGCGATCCTCCAGATCTTCCACGCCGGCAACAAAGCCGTGCCCGAACTGGTTCCAGGGGGCGAGATCGTCAGCGCCAGCGCCGTCAAGGCTGCTGCGGGTGCGTTCAACACTGGCAACATGACAGTGCGCGCGCTAACTCACGATGAAATCCTGGCTGTCGTGGCTGCTTTCGGCGAGGCCACACGCCGGGCAATCGAGGCAGGCTTCGACGGCATCGAGTTGCATGGGGCGCACGGGTTCCTGATTCAGAATTTCTTCTCGCCGCTATCTAACCAGCGAGAAGACCAATGGGGCGGTTCGCCGGAGAACCGCATGCGCTTTCCGCTCGCCGTCGCTCAAGAGGTCAAGCGGATCATCGATACGCACGCGAAGCGGCCCTTTCTGCTCGGCTACAGGATCTCGCCAGAGGAATCTGATGAAGGTGGCCTTCGGCTCAGTGACACCTGCGAACTGATTGATCGCCTCGTCGTCGCCGGTGTGGACTATATGCACGTGTCGCTCTCGAGCGTGCTTCATGCCAAACCTATCCACGATGCCGGCGGCCGTTCCATCGCTGAGCTCATTGCCGAGCGCGTCGAGGGCCGTATACCCGTCGTCGCCGCCGGCCAAATCAGAAAACCCGATGAGGCCGAAAGGGCCCTCGAATTTGGCCTGTCGCTCGTCGCCGTCGGCCAGGGGCTGGTGATGAATCCGGAATGGGTTGAACTCGCCCAGAACCAAAGAAGTCATGAAATCGACATTGCGCTCAGCCCACTCACGGTTTCGGAGATCACGCTTCCAGTCAAACTCTGGAACATCATTCGTGCCACGGCGGGCTGGTTCGAAATCCGAACTTAACCTTGCGAAGCGAGGCCGGAGAGGATGGAAGATATCGCACGCTGGCTGGCAAATGGCGCGCCTCATAACGGCGTCAAGGAACTGTTTGCCGCCTTCTGCCAACAGATCGTTCGGCCCGGCATGCCAGTCGGGCGCGCCTCCCTGGGGCTCGAACTGCTGCACCCGGAAGTGAGTGGATGGCAGCAGGCCGAAGCGCAGGCCTGCCTAACTCTCGAGCGCGTCCAGACGGACATTGGAGAGCTGGAGCCAGGGGGGATTGTCGGCATACATTTCGCGGATAATCTGCTTTATCAATTCGATCCGGCCGCCGGCTTCGTTGCGCCGGTAGCTCATGATGATGGGTGAGGTCGCCCTCTCGTCGGCAATCATGCGATAGCAGACATCGTCCGGTCGCTGGCGCTGCGAGGCCGCGGGAATGATGCACAGGCCGGCGCCGGCTGCGACCATGCCCAGCGCCGTCTGGATTTCGCGAACCTCCTCGACATGTCCGGGATTGACGTTGATCTCGCCGAGCAGGTTCAGCGTCTCGTCCGCAAAGCTTGGCCGGGGCGTCGAGGGATAGATGATCAGGGATTCCCCCTCCAGCTCGCAAAGCCCTATGGGCTCCTTGGCGATGGATTTGGCATGGCTCTTCGGGAAGGCGACGACAAGCCGCTCCTCTCGGAGCGTCAGCCGTTCGACTTCCCTGTCATTGAAGCGCACCCTGCCGAAACCCAGATCGATGCGTCGCTCCTTGAGCGCAGTCACCTGTTCCGTCGACATCATTTCCCGGATCTCGATATCGAGATCAGGCCAGCGCTGCCGCATGCGTCTGACGAGATCCGGCATGCCTCCATAGAGGGTGGAGCCGACGCAGCCGATGACGAACCGTTCGCGCTGGGCCTTTCCTATTCTCTGGGTCTGATCACGGATGTGCTCGAGCCGGGCCATGATCTGCGAAGCCTGGTCGAAGAAGAACCGTCCCGCCTCCGTCAAGCTCAGCGGCCGCTTGGACCTGTCGATCAGGTTGACGCCCAGTTCCTCCTCCAGCTGCTGGATTTGCCGGCTGAGCGGCGGCTGCGCGATGTGGAGAATTTCCGCCGCGCGCGAGAAATTGCGCTCGGTGGCGACCGCCACGAAGTAGCGGAGTTGGCGCAGCTCCATTCCTATTATACCTCCAAGGTATAGATTTCGACTTATATGGTCTTGGACCTTACCTTAAACGAGGGCTAACCTTCCTGCAAATAAAGGGAGGAAGCGCGGTGCGTGCGGAAATTCGGATCGTTTCCATCGAGGCTACTATACTCGATCTGCCGACCATCCGGCCGCACACGCTCTCGATGGTCACCATGAACCGCCAGAGCATGACGATCGTGCGTGTTCGCTGCTCCGATGGGATCGAAGGCCTGGGTGAAGGCACGACCATTGGCGGACTTGCCTACGGACCGGAGAGCCCGGAAGGCATGAAACTCACGATCGACGAATATATCGCGCCCCTGCTCCTCGGCTGCGATCCGACGCGCGTACAGGCGACGATGGATCGCGTCCGGAAGGCGGTAAAGGGCAATCACTTTGCCAAATGCGCCGTCGAATCCGCGTTGCTGGATTGCCAGGCCCGCCGGCTCGGCGTGCCGATGTCGGAACTGCTCGGCGGCCGACGTCGTGAGAAACTGCCGGTTGCCTGGACGCTCGCATCCGGAGATACCGCAAAGGACATCGATGAGGCGCAGGCGCTGCTCGACCGACGTCGCCACAAGGACTTCAAACTGAAGATCGGCGTCAAGTCGATCAAGGAGGATATCCGCCACGTGGCTGCCATACGCAAGGCGCTGCCGGACATGGCCTCGGTTCGTGTCGACGTGAACATGGCCTGGCGGGAGCGCGAGGCGCGCAATGCGATTGCGGCACTCAGCGATGCGGGTTGCGTATTGGTCGAGCAGCCGGTGGGCGGCGTCGCGCCGCTTGCCCGGCTGACGCGAGTGTCACCGATCGCGATGATGGCCGATGAAGTGCTTGTCGGTCCCGAAAGCGCACTCGAAGCGGTGACGGCGCACGCAGCCGACGTATTCTCGATCAAGATCGAGCAGGCGGGCGGCCTGTTCGCCGCCGCCAAGGTCATCGCCATCGCCGAGACGGCCGGCATCGGTGTCTATGGCGGCACCATGCTCGAAGGGCCGATCGGCACGATCGCTGCCGCGCAGTTGATGGCCGGCGTGAAGGATCTGCAATGGGGCACGGAGTTCTTTGGTCCGCTGCTGCTGACGGAAGAGATCCTCGCCACGCCCTTGGATTACAGCGATTTCGAACTGACCGTTCCCCAGGGACCGGGACTGGGGATCGAACTGGACGAGGATCGTGTGGCGTTCTTTGTTCGAGGCAGGATGCGCAAGACGATCAGCATTGCCGGATAAGGGAGGCGACCATGCTTTTCCATGTGAGGATGGATGTGAATATTCCCCATGATCTCCCCTCGGCGGAGGCGGCGGAGATCATCGCTCGGGAAAAGGCCTATTCGCACGAACTGCAGCGCAGCCGCAAATGGCGGCATATCTGGCGCATCGCCGGTGAATACGCGAACTACAGCATCTTCGACGTGAAGGACAATACGGAGCTGCACGAGATCCTGTCGGGGCTGCCATTGTTCAAGTTCATGGACATCGAAGTAACGCCGCTGCTGCGGCATCCCTCGGCGATCCGCGAGGACGATACCTAGCGCCGTGTTCGGCGCGGGAACGGGAGCCGCATCGACTTTCTGAACAATGCAAGAGGAGGAAAAAATGAGCGTGAAGATTTTCGGCAGGCCCGACATTCAGGATTTTCTGAGCGTCCTGAGCGGCCTCGACAAGGACGGCGGCAATCCGCGCGTCAAACTCATCGTCCATCGGATCATGTCCGACCTGTTCAAGGCGATCGATGATCTCGACATCACCCCCGACGAATACTGGACCGGCATTGCCTGGCTCAATGAGATCGGCGCCGCCGGCCAGGCCGGCCTGATCTCGCCCGGTCTCGGTCTCGATCATTTCCTCGACGAACGCCTCGACGCGATCGATGAGGCGCTCGGCATCGAAAACCCGACGCCGCGCACGATCGAGGGGCCGCTCTATGTGGCCGGCGCACCGGTCAGTCATGGCTTTGCCCGTCTCGATGACGGCACCGACGCCAATGGTCACACACTGATCATGCACGGCACCGTCTATGGTTCTGACGGCAAGCCGCAGCCGGGTGCGACTGTCGAAGTCTGGCATTGTGACACCCGCGGGTTCTATTCACACTTCGACCCGACCGGCAAGCAGGCGCCGTTCAACATGCGCCGCACGATCGTGACCGACGAAAAGGGCTGTTACAAATTCCAGAGCATCGTGCCGCACGGATATGGCGTGCCACCGGGCAGCCCGACGGAACAGTTGCTTTCCGCCCTCGGCCGCCATGGCCAGCGCCCGGCGCATATCCACCTCTTCATCAGCGCCGACGGCCATCGCAAGCTGACGACCCAGATCAACATCGAAGGCGATCCGCTGGTCAATGATGATTTTGCCTATGCGACGCGAGACGGCCTGGTTCCGGCCGTGATCGAGCGCAGCGACGAGGCCAGCATCAAGGCCAATGGTCTGAGCGGCCCGTTCGCCGAGATCACGTTCGACATCCATCTGACCGCTCTGGTGGATGGCATCGACAACCAGATCAACGAACAGCGCAAACGCGCCGCCGCGTAAACGGCAAGGGCGGCGGCTGAATAGCCGCCAGCCCGCATATCATCGTCATCATCGACACTGTTGCAAGGGTTGCGCCGGTTACCGCGCACTTTGCGGGAGAGAAGCCATGTCTGCGATCATCGACAAAGCAAGAGAACTCGATCATCTGCTCGCCACTGCCGTGCAGGACGACAAGGAAGCCGGTCTATTCCGTTGCCGCCGGGACATCTTCACCGACGAAGACCTCTTTGAGCTGGAGATAAAGCATATCTTCGAAGGCAACTGGGTTTATCTGGCCCATGAGAGTCAAATCCCAGAGAACAACGATTATTACACGACCTATATCGGCCGGCAGCCGGTCGTCATCACCCGCGACAAGAACGGTGAACTGCACGCGGTCATCAACGCCTGTGCCCACCGTGGCGCGATGCTGTGCCGCCGCAAGCACGGCAACAAGGGCAGCTTCACCTGCCCCTTCCACGGCTGGACCTTTTCCAACACCGGCAAGCTGCTCAAGGTCAAGGACGAGAAAACCACCCAGTATCCGCCTCAGTTCGCGCAGAACGGTTCGCACGACCTCAAGCGCGTTCCCCGGTTCGAGAATTATCGGGGCTTTCTGTTCGGCAGCCTGAATGATGCGGTCGCGACGCTCGAGGACTATCTCGGCGAGACGAAGGTTATCATCGACCAGATCGTCGACCAGGCGCCGAACGGGCTTGAAGTGCTGCGGGGCAATTCGTCCTACATCTACGACGGAAACTGGAAGCTGCAGATGGAAAATGGCTGCGACGGCTATCACGTCAGCTCCGTCCACTGGAACTATGCCGCGACGATGGGGCGGCGCAAGGAAGAGGGCACGAAGGCCGTCGACGCCAACAGCTGGAGCCGTTCCGTCGCGGGTGTCTATGGTTTCGAGAACGGTCACATCCTGCTGTGGACCAACACCATGAACCCCGAGGTGCGTCCGGTCTACGACCAGCGAGACGAGATCGCGGAGCGCGTCGGTGCCGAGAAGGCGAATTTCATCGTCAACCAGACCCGCAACCTCTGCCTTTACCCGAATGTATTCCTGATGGACCAGTTCAGCACGCAGATCCGCGTGACCCGCCCGATCAGTGTCGACAAGACCGAAATCAACATCTTCTGCTTTGCGCCGAAGGGCGAAAGCGAGGCTGATCGCCAGCTCCGTATCCGCCAATATGAAGATTTCTTCAACGTGTCCGGCATGGGCACGGCCGACGATTTGGAGGAATTCCGCGCCTGCCAGGCCGGCTATGCCGGCACCGCAGCGCTCTGGAACGACCTGTCGCGGGGCGCGCCGCTGTGGATCGACGGTCCGGACGAAAACGCCAAGCAGATGGGCATCGAGCCGCTGCTGTCCGGCGAGCGCAGCGAGGACGAAGGCCTGTTCGTCCGCCAGCACGAATACTGGGCCAAGGTGATGCGCCAGGCGCTGTCCGCTGAAAAGAACGGAGTTGTCGCATGAGCATTTCCTATGACGCCATCTGCGCGTTCTTCTATCGGGAAGCGCGGCTCCTGGACGATCGCGAGTGGGACGAATGGCTGACCTGCTATGCACCCGACGTGACCTACTGGATGCCGGCCTGGGATGACGACGACCGGATTACCGAAGACCCGCAGTCGCAGATTTCGCTGATCTACTATCCGAACCGCGACGGCCTGGAAGACCGGGTATTCCGCATCAAGACCGAGCGCTCCGGCGCTTCCACGCCGGAACCGCGCACGAGCCACAATGTCACCAATGTCGAAGTGTTGGCGCATCGGGGCGACGAAGTCGACGTGCGCTACAACTTCCACACGTTGAACCATCGCTACAAGGTAACTGACCACTTCTTCGGCACCATGTTCGCCACGCTGCGCAAGGACGACGACGCACTGCTGATCGCGCGCAAGAAGATCGTGTTGAAGAACGACTACATCCGCCAGGTTATCGACGTCTATCACGTTTGACAGGCGTCGCCGGCCGGCAGGGGATTGATGAGGAGGGCTCCATGGCCAGCTACAGGATCGCATTGAACTTCGAGGACGGGGTCACCCGGTTCGTCGAATGCAAGGACGGCGAGAAGGTTCTCGATGCCGCCTTCCGCAACAAGATCAACCTGCCGATGGATTGCTCCGACGGCGTGTGCGGAACCTGCAAATGTCGCGCCGAAAGCGGTTTCTACGATCTCGGCGACGACTATATCGATGACGCGCTGACGGCCGACGAGGCGGAGCGCGGCCTCGTGCTGACCTGCCAGATGAAGCCGACGTCGGACTGCGTCATCGCTGTACCGACGACATCGACGGCCTGCAAAACCGGGCAGCAGAAATTCGCCGCCACTGTGGCGAAGGTGACGCCGCACAACGATGCGGCGATCGTATTGGAACTGGACGTGGACACTGGGGCGTCTCCCTCCTTCCTGCCCGGCCAGTATGTCAACATCGATGTGCCGGCCAGCGGCCAGAGCCGTTCCTATTCGTTCAGCACGGCGCCCGGCGAGCAACGCATCGGCTTCCTGATCAAGAAGATCCCGGGTGGGTTGATGAGCAGCTGGCTCGCCGACGCACAGGCCGGCGAYAGGCTCAATCTGACCGGCCCCCTCGGCAGCTTTTATCTGCGGGATGTGCGCAGGCCGCTTTTGTTTTTAGCCGGAGGCACCGGCCTTGCACCGTTCCTCTCGATGCTCGAGGTTCTTGCCCGCGCTGGATCGGAACAGAAAATCCATCTGATCTATGGCGTGACGCGCGATCTCGATCTGGTTCTCGTCGACGAGTTCGCGGCCTATGCCACGCGCCTGCCCAACTTCAGCTTCACCACGGTGGTGGCCGAGGAGGCCTCGAGCCATCCTCGTAAGGGATGGGTTACGCAACATATGCCGGCCGAGCTGCTTCATGGCGGCGATGTCGACGTCTATCTCTGCGGCCCCCCGCCAATGGTCGATGCGGTGCGCAAGCATTTCGACGACAACGGCGTGAAGCCCAACAGCTTCCAATACGAAAAGTTCACGCCCAATGCGGCGGAGAAGGAGGCTGCATGAGCGCGCCGCGCTTCGCCGGTCGGTTTGACGGCAAGGTGCTTGTCGTCACCGGCGCCGCGCAGGGCATCGGCCGCGCCGTGGCCATCCGCGCCGCGGCAGAGGGTGGCAGGGTGCTGTTCGTCGACCGCGCCGATTTCGTGACGGAGATTGCAGCCGAAGCCAGAGACGCCGAAACCGCCGCCTTCAATGCCGATCTGGAGAGCTATGAAGGCGCGGCTTCGGCGATGCGCTTCGCCGAGCAACGCTTCGGTGGCATCGACATCCTGATCAACAATGTCGGCGGCGCCATCCGGATGCGCCCCTTTGCGGAATTCGGATCGCAGCAGATCGACGCGGAGATCCGCCGCTCGCTGATGCCGACACTCTATTGCTGCCACGCCGTCCTGCCGCATCTGTTCGCGCGCGGCGGCGGTACCATCGTCAACGTATCGTCGAATGCAACGCGCGGCATCCATCGTGTGCCTTATTCGGCAGCCAAGGGCGGCGTGAACGCCCTCACCCAGTCGCTTGCCATGGAACTGGCGGAGCGCAACATCCGCGTGGTCGCCACCGCACCAGGCGGCACGGAAGCGCCGCCGCGTCGGATTCCGCGCAATGTCGCGGGCGATACGGACGCGGAGAAGGCCTGGATGACAGACGTCGTCGGCCAGGTGAAGCAATCCAGTTTCATGAAGCGGTACGGGACCATCGAGGAACAGGTAGCACCAATCCTGTTCCTCGCCTCGGATGAAGCGTCCTACATCACCGGCAGCGTGCTGCCGGTGGCCGGGGGCGATACCGGCTGACATCTCAATACTGACTGCGTAGAAACTCAGGGAGGAGCCATGATGCGCGCTATCGATGTGAATGAAGCGATAGACAACAATCCATTCGGAAGGTTTCAGTGGTCGGTGGTGGCGCTCTGCGCGCTGCTGCTGATCGTCGACGGTTATGACGTCTTCGTCGCCGGCACCGTGCTGCCGACGCTGATTGCGGAATGGGGCCTGACCAAACCACAGGCCGGCGCGCTGCAGGCCTGGGCGCTGTTCGGGATGATGTTCGGCGCCCTGGCTTTTGGCTCCCTGGCTGACAGGATCGGGCGCAAGAAGGGCATTGCGATCAGCTTCGTGCTGTTCACCGCTTCCACCCTTCTGACCGGTTTCGCCAGTTCGCCCGACCAGTTCAAAATCTTTCGCTTCATCGCCGGTCTCGGCTGCGGCGGACTGATGCCCAACGCGGTGGCGCTTATGAACGAATATGCCCCCAAGCGCCTCCGCAGCACCATCGTCGCGCTGATGTTCTCCGGCTACTCGGTCGGCGGCATGGTTGCCGCCGGGCTCGGCATCGGCATGATCCCGCAATATGGCTGGAAGCCCATGTTCTTCATCGCCGCCCTGCCGTTGCTGATGCTGCCGCTTGTGCTCTGGAAGTTGCCCGAATCCCTTGGCTTTCTGATCCGCCAGGGGCAGCAGGAGAAAGCCAGACGGATCTATGCGAAGATCGATCCGTCTGCCCGCCTTGGCAACGACGACATGCTGGTCTTCACCGAATCCAAGGGTGCGTCCGCATCGGTCGCCGAATTGTTCCGCCACCAGCGCACGTTGCGCACGCTGATGCTCTGGGTGGCGTTCTTCTGCTGCCTGCTGCTTGTTTATCTGCTGTCGTCGTGGCTGCCGAAAGTGCTGCAGGAAGCCGGCTATGCCGAAAGAGCGAGCCTCGTGAGCCTGTTCTCGCTCAATTTTGGCGGCATGGTCGGGGCCATCGCCGGCGGTTGGCTGGGCGACCGGTTCGGCCTGCCGAAGGTTGTCGTCGGCTTCTTCGTGGCTGCCGCCCTGTCGATCGCGCTGATTGGTTTCAACCTGCCGGCTGGGCTGCTGTTCCTGACGATCTTCATCGCCGGTGCCACCACCATCGGCACGCAGATCCTGCTCTATGCGAGCGTCGCGCAGCTCTATAACCTCTCCGTCCGGTCGACGGGGCTGGGCTGGGCTTCCGGTGTGGGCCGTATCGGCGCCATTGTCGGTCCGACCCTCGGCGGTGTGCTTCTGGCCCAACAGCTGCCGCTGCAGCAGAACTTCCTGATCTTCGCGATCCCCGCGGCCGTCTCGGCGCTCGCCATGCTGGTCTTCGCGATCAGCAACGCCCGCCGCGTCGACGCCGTCCTGCTCGCCGCAGCATGAGGGTCGGTACGCTGACGGCGGGCGGACAGAACATACCCGCAGGTCAGCGTCATGCTTCCGCCGACGGCCATCCCGATGTGGCCGTCGGCGCCTTCGCGTCGCGACTGCGGCGACCTTCGTCATCGGGATAGGAGGGTTCGGCCGGATCGTCGGGACATTGCCTCCAGCCATTTTCAAACACCGAAAGTCCTCAAGCCATGCCCTATCTCGATCTCGCAAGCCACCGCCTGCACTATCGCATCGACGGCGACAGGAGTGCGGCCGGCAAACCGTGGCTCATGTTCTGCAATTCGCTCGGAACCGACCTGCACATGTGGGATGCGCAGGCGGCCGCATTGTCGCAGCACTATCGCGTGCTGCGTTATGACCGCCGCGGCCACGGCCTGTCGTCGGCCCCGCCGCCGCCCTATGCGCTGTCAGACCTCGGCAATGATGTCCTTGCGCTGCTCGATGCGCTGGAGATAGAGCGGACGCATTTCTGCGGTCTGTCGATCGGCGGCCTGACCGGACAGTGGCTGGGCATTCATGCCGGACACCGTCTGGACAAAATTCTTTTGTGTGCGACGTCCGCCAAGATCGGCACCGCCGAAAGCTGGGGCGCGCGCATGGCGGCCGTGCGGGAATACGGCCTTGGCGGGCTCACAGCTGCCACCGCAGAACGCTGGTTCACCCCGGCGTTCAACGCCAGCCAACCCGGCATGGTGCGCGACATTCTCGACCGTTTCACCGCGACAACGGTTGATGGCTATATTGGCTGCTGCGCGGCGCTGGCCAACACTGATTTGCAGCAAGACATCGCACGGATCGCCAACCCCTTGCTTGCCGTCTCCGGTGAAGAAGACCCGGTATGTCCGCCGTCCGATTTGGAGAGCATCGCCGTTCGTGTGCGGCAGGGCCGTCATCTGTCCTTGCCTGGGCGGCATATCGTCAACCTGGAGTCGGCATCGGCGTTCAATGCTGCGCTGAGCGAGTTTCTCGACGATTGATAGTTCGGAAAGGCGAAGGGAAGCATGTCGATTTTTGCGCACCGGTCGGTTCTAAGACCGTTTTGCACGCCCTGGCATAACCTGGTCCATCGTTGAGCACCGACACAACTGAAAAGGGGCGACCGAACGGCCGCCCCTTCATAACGTCAGCGATGAACGCTCAGAGCTGTTCCAGCATCGCGGCAGCACCCGAGACCGTTGCCTGGCCGGGGCTTTCCTCGACGTTGAGGGCCTTCACCACGCCGTCTTCCACCAGCATCGAATAGCGCTTGGAGCGGAGGCCGAGGCCGCCGGCGGAGAGGTCGGCGTCGAGGCCGACAGCCTTGGTGAAGCCGGCATCCCAATCGGCGAGGAAGTGGATCTTGCCCATGCCGCCGGATGATTGCGCCCAGGCGCCCATCACGTGCCAGTCGTTGACTGATACAACGGCGATATCGTCGACGCCCTTGCCAAGGATGGTGTCGCGATTTTCGAGATAACCCGGCAGGTGGTTCAGCGAGCAGGTCGGCGTAAAGGCGCCCGGCACGGCAAAGAGCACGACGCGCTTGCCGGCGAAGAGCTGATCGGTGGTGATTTCAACCGGGCCGTCAGCCGTCTTTTCCTTGAAGGTGGCGGCAGGAAGCTTGTCGCCGATCGCGATGGTCATGGTCTTCTCCTTGGTTCTGGCTTTGGGGGTTCTGCTTGGCGGCAGGCGCCGCAGGGGATCTGCGGCGACTATAAGACCCGGTCATTGAAAGGCAAGAGTGGTCTCCATCGCCCTTTCGCCGTCGATGACCAGTACGCCCCAGCGCTTGCCGGATATGTCGTAATTTTCAGGCAGTTTGCCGATAGCGACATCGACCTTGAAAGTGGCGCCGTCGCGCTTGCCGCCGATCTGCTTGGTGAAGGCATGGCCGCTCGGGCCGGTGACGATGATATCGGGCGCGCTCTTCCCCTCGCCCGCCCCCCCGCCCGGCAGAGCGAGTGTCAAAGACAGCGTCTTCCTATCGGGCGACATCGCATGCGCGATTACGTCGAAATCCTGCGACGGCGGCTTCGGCAGCTTCGCATCGGCGGCCTGAAGGATCGCCTCCTCTTGCGGGTGCGACTGGATGGCGGGGCCAAGCTTCAGCTGAAAATTCGCCTGGAAGGGAATGCAGATATCCCTGCAGATGCCGATGAAGGCGGCAGCGTCGATCGTAACCGGGTCTTTGCCGGCCGCCGTCAGTGACAGCGGCAGCGTCACCGGCGTGTCATAGGCGATATCCTCGACCGTGCCGTTGAAAAAATGCTTCGGAACGGGATAGGCGATGGCATCGAGCGTGACGCCACTGCCCGCCGCGATGGTGATCTGGGGCGGAATGCCATTGCCGCCGGGCTCTTTCCAATAGGTGATCCAGCCGGGTTTCGGCTCGATCTGAAGGGCGGCGCGGATTTTGCCGCCGGCATCGGGCGCGAGCGCCACGAGGCGCATGCGGCCGCCCTCGTTGTCCGCCCAGGCGCTCATTTCCGCATGGGCGGAATAAAACGGCACAAGGGCTGCGACCACCGACACAACCGCGATTAAAAGCCTGCACGGGCCTGAGGAAATAATCATCATGGAACAAAGGTTTACCGAATGTGCTGTTTCGCCGCCAGAAGCCGCGGCGATTTAAATCTTCATTTTCAGTTGATTGATGTGTGACATTGGCCCATGTTTCTTTTGTCGAGGCCTTTGTGCGGTCTAGCAGCAGGAGGAACGATGTCCTTATTGACGCTGAAGAACAGACGGGAACGTGGCTTCTTCGATGGCCAGTTCCTCATCGCCATGCCGGGCATGGAAGACCGCAATTTTGCGCGCACCGTCATCTACATCTGCGCGCATTCGGATGCCGGGGCCATGGGCTTCGTCATCAACCGGCCACAGAGCCTCACCTTTACCGATGTGCTGCTGCATCTCGACATGATCAAGCAGGAAGATTCGATCGTGCTGCCGAAGCGGGCGCGCGACTTTCCGATCCAGACCGGCGGCCCGGTGGAAAGCGGCCGTGGTTTCGTGCTGCATTCGGACGATTATTCCAGCGACTCCAGCATTCCCGTCAGCGACGACATCTGCCTGACGGCGACGCTCGATATCGTGCGCGCCATCTCCAAGGGCAATGGGCCGACGCGGGCGACAATGCTGCTCGGTTATTCCTCCTGGTCGGCCGGCCAGCTCGAAAGCGAGGTCGTCAACAATGGCTGGCTCACCTGCCCGGCCAACGAGGAACTGATCTTCGACCGCAGCCTCGACGACAAATACGAGCGGGCGCTCGCCGGCATGGGCGTGACCGCTGCGATGCTTTCGGCCGAAGCCGGCCATGCTTGAGAGCTGGCCTGACGGCAGCGGGAACGAATAGCCAAGAGTGACGTTTCATTTCGGCAAGCATGGACAAAAGGCCCATGCCGACCAAGGAGACATCACTTATGGGTAGCACCAGCGACAAGATTTCCGGTAAGGCAAACGAAATTGCCGGCAAGACCAAGCAGGCCGTCGGCAAGGCGACGGACGATCGCGAGATGCAGGCCAAGGGCGCCGTCCAGGAAGCCAAKGGCAAGGGACAAGTCGCAACCGGCAAGGTCAAGGACAAGCTCAAGGGCGCCGTCGATCGGCTCTGAGCGACAGCACCAAGACGCGCAAAGGACGCTGTGATTCCGCTTTAAGGAATGCGCAGTAGACGCTCATCCTTTATCACCATGCCTGCTGCGCCCTCGCGCGGCAGGCATTTTTAATCCGTCACCCTCATGCTCTGCAGAGATAGATACGATGAAACTTTTTGCCTGCGACAACTGCGATCAGGTCGTCCACTTCGACAACCGGCGATGCGTGCGCTGCAACCATCGCCTCGGCTTCCTGCCCGGCGATCTGGCGATGCATGCGCTGGAACCGCGCGACGAGATACTCTGGCAGCTCGTTTCCAATCCCGATCGCGACGTCCGCTTCTGCGCCAATGCCGGCCTCGACATCTGCAACTGGCTGGTGGACGGTGACGGCGAGAGTGAATTCTGCGTTGCCTGCCGCCATAACCGGCTGGTTCCGAACACCGATACCCAGGACGGCATCGACCGCTGGCGGCGCATCAGCCAGGCGCAGCGCCATCTGTTTTATTCGCTGCTGCGCTGGAAGCTGCCGCATCCCGATCGGGATCAAGACCCGCAAGGCGGCCTGGTCTTCGATTTTCTCGAGGATTCGATAGAGAGCAACGGTTATGTCGTGCCTGCTATGACCGGTCATGAGGAAGGCCTGATCACCATCCGCGCCGCAGAGGCCGACGATGCGACGCGCGAACAGGCGCGCAGCTCGATGAACGAACCCTATCGCACGTTGCTTGGCCATTTCCGCCACGAGGCCGGCCATTTCATCTGGAACAAGCTGGTGCGCGATCGGGGCGGCCTTGCCGATTTCCGCGCCGTCTTCGGCGACGAACGGCAGGACTATGCGACGGCCCTCCAGAACCATTATGCCGGCGGTGCGCCCTTGGGATGGCCGGACAATTTCATCAGCGCCTATGCGGCGTCGCACCCCTGGGAGGATTTCGCCGAATGCTTCGCGCATTACCTCCATATCGTCGATACGCTCGAAACGGCGCGCGCCTTCGGCATCGCCATCGATCCGCGCGGCCATGAGGAAATATCAGGCGAGGTGGATTTCATCCCTTACCGGGCAAGAAGCGCCGAACAGCTGGTCAGCGCCTGGGTGCCGCTCAGCCTGGCGATCAACGCCATCCAGCGCAGCATGGGGCAGCCGGACTCCTACCCCTTCGTGCTGTCCTCACCCGTCGTGGCAAAACTCGAATATCTGCACCGGCTGATCCAGGGCGCCGCGACGGCGCCGCAGCAGCAGGCGGCTTGAGGAGCTGGAAAGCTACCGAACCGGGTTACGAGTTCGACTGCTTTCAAGGCGACCAAGATTTTTGGCGGGAGGTGCTTTGCTGGAGCTTGCAAAAATTTCGGCTCGGCGCGAAACTAATTTGGCCGACGTGCACCTCTCGAAAGCTATGTCGTCGGCTCTCGTCCCGGATCTAACATGCTGCAGGACTCAATCGCATCTAGTTCCATATGGTCGGGACGGGAAACTCGCGCTGACACATCGAAGCGATTGAACGGACCTCGGCAGCCTGTTTGAGCGCCAGTTCGCCAAGCAGATCTGCGTATTTCTGTGTCATGGTATGTGCCTCATCTCTGGTGCTCCCACCAGCGATCATGTTCTTGATGCCGCGCTCGTATAAGATGCGAAACTTGGCTTGATACGCTTGCGCTTTCTTGGGCTCGCGCTTGTCTTTGAATCCCTGAGCGAGATGGCCGTAGTAAGCGGCACACAACATCGGCCGGTCGTCGAAGGATTTATGCACCGGTTTTTCGGTCGCAACAGCTGTGTTCGCACCACAATACATGCCAAACGCAATCAAAAAGCAGAAAATAGCAATGGTATAGATCGGACTCCTAAAGCTGAGTGACATGTGCACCTTCCGCAACACTTGAATTACGTGGGCCATTTGCCACTGTCTGACCTCGAGAGAGCCAGGGGTCCAGTTGTCAATTCTTCTCAAGGCTGTGCCGACCACACTGGGTGCCAGGTTAAAACGAAACCGCCTTGCCCTTCTTGAACGGCTCCATGCCCCGGCGGGCGAGTTCGTCGGCGCGTTCGTTTTCCGGGTGGCCGGCGTGGCCCTTGACCCAGTGCAGCGTCACCTTGTGGCGGTCACGGGCCGCCTCCAGCGCCTGCCAGAGCTCGGCATTCTTCACCGGCTTCTTGTCTGCGGTCTTCCAGCCGTTTTTCTTCCAGCCGAATATCCACTTGGAGATGCCGTCCTTGACATAGGCGCTGTCGGTATAGAGATCGACCTCGCAAGGGCTCTTCAAGGCCGATAGCGCCGAGATCGCCGCCAGCAGTTCCATACGATTGTTGGTCGTATCCGCCTCGCCGCCGCAAAGCTCCTTTTCGACATCGCCATAACGCAGCACCGCGCCCCAGCCGCCAGGGCCGGGATTGCCGGAGCACGCGCCGTCGGTGAAGATATCGACGTGTTTCATAGGCTCAATCCGTATTCGGCGGGCGATTTGATCTGGCGGTGGAACCGCAGCTTGCGGAGATATTCGAGCGGGTCTTTCTTGGTGACCATGGCGCCTTCCGGCGTCGTCAGCCAGTCATAGAGCCGGGTCAGGAAGAACCGCAGCGCGGACCCGCGCGACAGCACCGGCAGGGCTGAGATTTCGGCATCGCTCAACGGCCGAACGCTCTGGTAACCCTCGAGCATCGCCGTGCCCTTGGTGATGTTGTAGGCGCCGTCCTTCTCGAAGCACCAGGCATTCAGGCAGATCGAGACGTCATAGGCGAGCAGGTCGTTGCAAGCGAAATAGAAATCGATCAGGCCGGAGAGCTGGTCGCCGAGGAAGAAGACGTTGTCGGGGAAGAGGTCGGCGTGGATGACGCCGGCAGGCAGGCCGCTCGGCCAGGCAGTGGAGAGGAAATCGAGTTCGCTGCGGATCTCGGTCTGCAGGCCGGGCTCGACCTCGCCGGCGCGCGCTTCGGATTTTTCCCACAGCCCCCGCCAGCCGTCGATCGACAGCGCATTCGCCCGCTTCAGCTCAAAACCATCGCCGGCCACATGCATCTCGGCCAGCGCCCTGCCGACTTCGCGGCAGTGCCTGGCCTCCGGCTTTCTCAGCCACATGCCTTCGAGGAAAGAGATCAGCGCCGCCGGACGGCCGGACAGTGAGCCGAGCAGCGCGCCATCCCGGCGCGGCAGCGGCAGCGGGCAGGACAGACCGCGGGCGGCGAGATGCTGCATCAGGCCGAGGAAGAAAGGCAGATCGCTCTTTTCCACGCGCTTTTCATAGAGCGTCAGGATCAGCGGATCCTTGGAGGTGTGAAGCAGGAAGTTGGAGTTTTCGACGCCTTCGGCAATGCCCTTGTAGGAGAGCAGCGTGCCTGCGTCATATTCCGTCAGGAACCACTTCAGATCGTCTTCGGCGATATCGGTATAGACTGCCAAGTGAGGTCTCGCCCTTCATGCCTTGTTGATATTGGATTTGCCGGAGTGGACGCTATGCCGAAAGGCCGATCTAGCCGTTGACGAAAGCCATGTCGGCCGCCGTCAGCTCGATATTGCGCAGTTCGCGATTGACGAGGAAGTTTTCGGTTTCCTGCACCGTTTCTGCCAGTTCGACGCGGGCGTCGAAGCGGGCGCGGAAAGCCTCGATGATCTCGTTGACGATGACCTCGGGGGCGGAAGCGCCGGCGGAAAGGCCGAGCGTCGAGATCGCGCCGATCTCGTCCCAGTCGAGCTCGGCGGCGCGCTGCACGAGGATCGATTTCTTCGCCCCTGCCCTGAGCGCCACTTCGACGAGGCGCTTGGAATTGGATGAATTCGGGGCGCCGACGATGATGAAGAGATCGCAGCCCGGGGCTGCCTGCTTCACCACTTCCTGGCGGTTGGTCGTCGCATAACAGATCGAGTCCGCGGCCGGCGCCGTCAGGTTCGGGAAGCGCTCGTGCAGGCGGGTGATGACGCCGGCCGTGTCGTCGACCGACAGCGTCGTCTGGGTGACATAGCCGAGATTATCGGGATCAACAGGGACGTAGGCATCGGCATCCTCGATCGTCTCGATCAGAGAAACGGACCCCTCCGGCAGTTGCCCCATCGTGCCGATCACCTCGGGATGGCCGGCATGGCCGATGAGGACGACATGGCGGCCGAGGCGATTGTGGCGCATCGCCTGCTTGTGGACCTTGGAGACCAGCGGGCAGGTGGCGTCGAGATAGAAGAGGTTACGGCTTGCCGCATCCTCCGGCACGGATTTCGGCACGCCATGGGCGGAGAAGACCACCGGCTGGGCGCGATGTTCGGCCGGGATTTCGTCCAACTCCTCGACGAAGACGGCGCCCTTGGCCTCCAGCCCCTCGACGACATAACGATTGTGGACGATCTCGTGGCGCACATAAACCGGCGCGCCATAGGATTTCAGCGCCAGCACGACGATCTGGATGGCGCGGTCGACGCCGGCGCAGAAGCCGCGTGGACCGCAGAGCCTGATCGTCAAAGGAGGTTTCGCCGCAATATTCATGTCAGTTCCGGGTTGAGAGATTTAGGGACCTCTAGCCCAATATGGTCGAGAATTGAAGTGATACTATTGCTGAGGTGTCTTGACGCCTTTGCGGAACCAGGAGATCGCCACGACGACAATAAGCACGGCGGCCAGCCCGTACCAGGTGAAAGCATATTGCAGATGGTCGTTCGGCAGATCCACCTGGGTGACGCCGCCGATCGGCAGGCCGGCCGGATTGGGGGTGGAATCGGCATCGACGAAAAAGGGAATGACGCGCGCTTTCTCCAGCCCGACGCTGGAGGCCATGACGTCGAGATCCTTCCAGTAGAAGATGTTCTTGGCGACGTCGTTGTCGGGCACCACCCAGGAGGGCTTGCCGGGAAGCTTTTCGCGCGCCAGGCCGGTGACGGTCTGCTGATCCGTCAGCTGGCCCTGCATGCGCATTTCCGGCTCCTTGTTGTCAAAGGGAACGAAGCCGCGATTGACGAGGAGAATGCACCCGTCGGCAAGCTCCAGCGGGGTATAGATGTAATAGCCGGTCTGGCCGCGCCAGGTGGCGAAGAAGTGCCGCTCCTTGTTGTTGATATAGCGGCCGGTGGCGGTGACCTTGCGGTATTCGATGTCGCCGCCTGCAGCTGCCATCGCCTCGATGTCGGCAAGCGGCACGGGGGCAGCAATTTGCCGCGCAGCGATATCGGCGAGCAGGCCTTCCTTCCAGTGCAGGCGCTCCACCTGCCAGGTGCCGAGCGAAATCAGGATGGCAAGGGCGATCAGCACCAGGATACCGGTCAAGACAGGCAGCCGCCGGCGCGGCGTTACATGCACCATTTCAGTCACTCAGGCGTCCTTCGCGGGCATTATGACGGTATTGCATGGCGATCAGGATGCCCTTGAACCAGCGCAGCGTCAGCAGCGACAGGACGATCGTCAACGGAGCAAAGAGCAGGATGTGCACCCAGATCGGCGGCCCGTAATTCACCTGCAGCCACAACACCATGCCGATGATGATGAAGCCGACGATGAGGATGACGAAGACGGCGGGGCCGTCACCGGAATCGGCAAAGGAATAATCGAGGCCGCAAGAAGCGCAGCGCGGCTTTAAGCCGAGCAGGCCATCGAACAGCTTGCCCTGACCGCAGCGCGGGCAGCAGCCTTTGATGCCGGTCTTCACCGGATCGACGGGGGGAAAATGGGCGCTGTCCTCGTTCATGGCATTCCTTCCCGCAGATGCATTCGCGGTCGCGGCTTCTTCAATGCTGCCTTAACTCTCCCATAAAGTATTCGCATCCCGAATGGAAAGGCCTGCGCGGTTTCGCCTCAGCGATTCGCGCCAAACAGAAGAAGAAGACTGATGAGCAACGATAGCCATACCGGACAGATCATTATCCTGAACGGCGCGCCGCGAAGCGGCAAATCCAGCATTGCGCGCGCAATTCAGGAAGGATTCGAGGGACCTTGGATCAACCTCGGCGTCGACACCTACAATGCCATGACACCGAAGCGCTACCTGCCCGGTATTGGGCTCAGGCCCGGCGGCGAGCGGCCGGAGTTGGAGGAACTGGTGCCGTTCCTCTATGCGGCGCTTTATGAATCGATCGCCATCCATGCCGGATTAGGACTCAATGTCGTCGCCGATCTCGGTCATCACGATAGCTATTCGCAGCCGCTCGGCATTCTCGGCGACTGCGCCCGGCGGCTGCAAGACTTTTCCGTGCTGTTCGTCGGCGTGCGCTGTCCGATCGAGACGATCATGCAACGGCGGGAGGTCGTACAGGAAGGGCGCGAGACCCTCTACCTGCGCGGCAACGAGGAGACACCGGTTCCCGAGCCGGTGCAGCGCTGGCAGGACGAGGTTCATCGTCCCGGCATCTACGACATGGAGGTCGATACGTCGGTGCTTACGGCGCTCGAATGTGCCGAGGCGATCCGCCACCAGCTTGATCTCGGCATTCCCGAGCCATCGGCCTTCGAAAGGCTGGCCGGTTTGCGTTGAAAACAAAAAAGGCGGGGCCAATGGCACCCGCCTTTTTGATTTTTATCCGTCCCGATCAGCCGGCTGCGAGGGGTGCGCCCCAGCCGCCCCAGACGTAGATGCAGAAGAACAGGAACAACCAGACGACGTCGACGAAATGCCAGTACCAGGCTGCCGCCTCGAAGCCAAAATGTTGCTTCGGGGTGAAGTCGCCGCGCAGCGCACGGATCAGGCAGACACCCAGGAAGATCGTGCCGACGAGGACGTGGAAACCGTGGAAGCCGGTCGCCATGAAGAAGGTCGCGCCGTAGATCGAATTCTTGAAGGCGAAGGGCGCGTGGGCATATTCATAGGCCTGGACGCTGGAGAACAACACGCCGAGCAGCACCGTCAGCGTCAGGCCCTGGATCAGGCCCTTGCGGTCGTTGTGCAGCAGCGCATGGTGCGCCCAGGTCACCGTCGTGCCCGACAGGAGCAGGATGACGGTGTTGTAGATCGGCAGGTGCCAGGGATCGAGGACCTCGATGCCCTTCGGCGGCCAGGTGCCGCCGGTATAGAGCAGGCGCGAGGCCTGGATCGCTTCGTTCGGATAGAGGCTGGCGTCGAAATAGGCCCAGAACCAGGCGACGAAGAACATCACTTCCGAAGCGATGAACATGATCATGCCGTAGCGCAGGTGCAGCGAGACGACGCGGGTGTGGGAACCCTCATGGGCTTCCTTCACCGTGTCGGCCCACCAGCCGTACATGACGTAGAGCACCAGCGCGAAGCCGATGTAGAAAAGCCAGGGATTGGCGAGTTCCGCGCCGGCGACCTTGAAGGAGCCGCCGTTCAGGTAGCGCATGTAGCAGACGCCGCCGATCGCCATAATGAAGGCGCCGAGCGAGGCGAGAATCGGCCACGGGCTCGGATCGATGATGTGATAGTCGTGATTCTTCTGGTGAGCATCGGCCATGTAGCTATCCCCGGATGTCTTCCTTCACTCCGTTCCCGGCATAGCCGGAAACGAGCCTTGATCAAAGTTTCTTTTCAATCTTCTCCGCTCCACCCTCATTCGAAGCCACCGGCTTCGGACCCTCTTTCGGGTAGAACGTATATGACAGCGTGACCGTGTGGATATCCTTGGATTCCACGGCCTTGACGATTTCGGGATCGATGTAGAACACGACAGGCATGTCGAGTTTCTCGCCCGGCTTCAGGTCCGTTTCCGTAAAGCAGAAACATTGCACCTTGTTGAAATAGACGCCCGCTTCGCCCGGCGTGACGTTGAAAACCGCCTGGCCGCGCTGGGTTTCGTTCGAACGATTCTCGGCGGTGAAATTGACCTGGATCGTCTCGCCGATCTTCGGATTGACCTCGCGCTCGACGGGCTTGAATTCCCATTGCAGGCCGGGCGCGACATTGGCGTCGAAAGTGACGCGCATCGTGCGATCAAGCACAACGCTCGACACCTGGTCGACGCGCTGCGTCGTGCCGTTATAGCCGGTCACCTGGCAGAAGATGCGGTAGAGCGGCACGGCGGCATAGCTCATCGCGCCCATGCCGAAGACGAAGCTCAGACACATCATCACGACGGCGCCGTTATTGCGGCCCTGCTTCTTCGGTGTACCGGCGTTTTCGCTCATCCAGCCATTCCCCCGCCGATCTTCACGATGGTGATCGCGTAGAAGAGAATAACGAGGCCGGCGAGCACCAGCCCGAGGGCGACGTTGCGGTTGCGGCGCGACTTGCGCTGCGCTTCCGTGAGCTTGATCAATTCCATCAGAACCAACCTCCCGCATGCGAGACCAGCAGCGAGGCCAGCCGGTCGATCATCAAGGCGGAGAACACGGCGAAGAGATAGAAGATCGAGAAGCCGAAGAGCTTCTTCGCCGGGATCATCTTCAGATCGCCGTCGGGCATGCGCCAGACGGCGATGGAACAGTATATGAAGATCGCGCCGAGAGCGGCGGCGACGAGGCCATAACCGAGGCTCGCGAAACCGAGGAAGGACGGCAATACCGCGCAGACGGCGGTCAGCACCGCATAGGCGACGATCTGATGCTTGGTCACCCGTTCGCCGGCGACGTTCGGCAGCATCGGCACGCCGACGGCCTCGTAGTCGCGCATCTTGAAGAGGGCAAGCGCCCAGAAATGCGCCGGCGTCCACAGGAAGATGATGAGGAAGAGAACCGTGCTCTCGATCGTCACGCTGTTGGTCACGCATGCCCAGCCGATCATCGGCGGGAAGGCGCCGGCGGCACCGCCGATGACGATGTTCTGCGGCGTCGAGCGCTTCAGCCACATGGTGTAGACGACGGCATAGAAGAAGATGGTGAAGGCGAGGATGCCGGCCGAGAGCCAGTTGACGGCCAGGCCGAGGATCACCACCGAGAAGCCTGACAGCACCAGGCCGAAGGCGAGCGCCTCCGACGGCGCGATGCGGCCGGCCGGGATCGGACGGTTGGCCGTGCGGCTCATGATCGCATCGATATCGGCGTCATACCACATGTTCAGCGCGCCGGAGGCGCCGGCCCCAACGGCGATACAGAGAATGGCGATCAGGCCGAGGACAGGATGGATGTGGCCCGGCGCCAGCACGAGACCGGCAAAGGCAGTGAAGACCACGAGCGACATGACCCGTGGCTTCAACAATTCGAAATAATCGCGCGCACTCGCTTCCGACAATTCGCCGTCCTTTGCAAGCACCTCGTGATTGTCGATGACCGTCATCATTCCGTCCTGAATGTCTTACCATCAGGACGCCGTATCGAAGGCGGCGTCCTGATGTCCGCGCAAATTACTTGATGCGCGGAAGCTGTTCCCACTGGTGATAGGGCGGCGGCGAAGGCAGCTGCCATTCGAGCGTCGTTGCACCCTCACCCCACGGATTGTCGCCGGCGACGCGCTTCTTGGCGAAGGCTTCGAAGACGCCATAGAGGAAGATCAGCACACCGAAGGCCGAGATGTAGGAGCCGATCGAGGAAACATAGTTCCAGCCGGCAAAGGCATCCGGATAATCGATGTAGCGGCGCGGCATGCCGGCGAGGCCAAGGAAGTGCTGCGGGAAGAACACCAGGTTGACGCCGATGAACATGATCCAGAAATGCAGCTTGCCGACCAGCTCGTTGTACATGTAGCCGGTCATCTTCGGGAACCAGTAGTACCAGCCGGCGAAGATCGCGAAGACGGCGCCGAGCGACAGAACGTAGTGGAAGTGGGCCACGACGTAATAGGTGTCATGCAGCGAGCGGTCGAGACCGGCATTGGCAAGCTGGACGCCGGTGACGCCGCCGACCGTGAACAGGAAGATGAAGCCGATCGCCCAGAGCATCGGCGTGCGGAACGAGATCGAGCCGCCCCACATCGTCGCAATCCAGGAGAAAATCTTCACGCCCGTCGGAACGGCGATGACCATCGTCGCGAAGACGAAGTAGCGCTGCGCGTCGAGGGACAGGCCGACCGTGTACATGTGGTGGGCCCAGACGACGAAGCCGACGGCGCCGATCGCGACCATGGCGTAGGCCATGCCGAGATAGCCGAAGATCGGCTTCTTCGAGAAGGTCGAGATGATGTGGCTGACCATGCCGAAGCCCGGCAGGATGAGGATGTAGACCTCGGGGTGACCGAAGAACCAGAACAGGTGCTGGTAAAGGATCGGGTCGCCGCCGCCTTCCGGAGAGAAGAAGGAGGTGCCGAAGTTGCGGTCGGTGAGCAGCATGGTGATGCCGCCTGCCAGAACCGGCAACGACAGCAGCAGCAGGAAGGCGGTGATCAGCACGGACCAGGCAAACAGCGGCATCTTGTGCAGCGTCATGCCGGGAGCGCGCATGTTGAGGATCGTGGTGATGAAGTTGATCGCACCAAGGATCGACGAGGCGCCGGCAATGTGGAGCGCAAAGATCGCAAGATCAACCGCCGGTCCGGGCGTGCCGCTCGTTGCCAGAGGCGGATACATCGTCCAGCCGCCACCCGTGCCATAGGCGCCTGCTGGGCCTTCGACGAACATCGACAGCAGCAGCAGCGCGAAGGCCGGAACGATCAGCCAGAAGGAGATATTGTTCAGACGTGGGAAAGCCATATCCGGCGCGCCGATCATGATCGGCACCATCCAGTTGGCGAAACCGCCGATCATCGCCGGCATGACCATGAAGAAGATCATGATCAGCGCGTGCGCGGTCGTGAACATGTTGAACATCTGCTTGGCGCCGTCGATTGCGGCATCGCCCTCATAGCCGTAGACCATCGAGGCCAGGCCATGGAAGATCTGGATGCCCGGCTCCTGCAGCTCCATGCGCATGGCAACCGACAGCGCGCCGCCGATGATGCCGGCAATGATCGCGAAGATCAGGTAGAGCGTGCCGATGTCCTTGTGGTTGGTCGAGAACAGCCAGCGATTGGCAAAGCTCGGCTTGTGCGCGTGATCGTGGTGATCGTGGTGATCGTGATCATCATGCGCGTGGTCATGATGGGCGTGATCATGAGAATGATCGTCGTGAGCGGAAGGTCCAGCCATTGTCCCGATCCCCTTAATTACTGTGCTTCGGCGACGTTGACGGTCTTTGCGGGACCATCGGTTGCAGCCATGAGTGTCTTGTAGGCGCCGGGCAGGTCGCTGGCGGCTGCGGTCAGCCACTGCTTGTACTTGTCCTCGGAGACGACGCGGATGGCGATCGGCATGAACGCATGGTCCTTGCCGCAGAGCTCGGAACACTGGCCGTAGAACAGGCCTTCGCGCTCGGCCCTGAACCAGGTCTCGTTCAGGCGGCCCGGCACGGCATCGATCTTGACGCCGAAGGAAGGCATGGCGAAGGCGTGGATGACGTCGGTCGGCGCAGAGGTCACGAGAACGCGGACCGTCTTGTTGACCGGCAGGACCAGCTCGTTATCGACGGCGAGAAGTCTGGGATAGATCGACTTGTCTTCCTTGCCGGCGGCTGCACGATCCTGATCCTTCAGCAGGTAGGAATCGAAAGCCAGCGGGCTTTCGCCCGAACCTTCATATTCGTAGTTCCACTGCCACTGGGTGGCGGTCGCCTTGATCGTGACGTCGGGGTTTTCAGGCAGCGTCAGCTGCGCCGTCAGCAGGTTGAACGAAGGAATGGCGAGAAGAAGAAGCACCAGGACCGGCCCCACGGTCCAGGCAATCTCGATCAGCGTGTTGTGGCTCGTCTTCGAGGGAACCGGGTTCGCGCTGGCGCGGAACTTGAAACAGACGACGATGAGCAGGACCAGAACGAAAAGCGTGATCGGAACGATAAACCACAGGGTATATTGTTCGAACCAATGGATTTCCCGCATGATCGGCGTTGCCGCCGGCTGCAGCGTTGCCTGCCACGGCATGGGCTGGTCGGCATATGTGCCGGAAGCAAAAAGCAGACAGACCAGCGTGGTCAGGGCTGCATAAGCCTTCTTCATCACCTTATTATCTCCCTCGAGCGCTTGACCTGCAAAATAGAACGCAGAATCCTTGCCATCTTCAGCGCTTCAAACCACAGTTTGGCATTTGCCGCAACAGGTCAGAGCAATTGTCTATGCGGCATTTTTGCTCAAAGCATAGGCAGGTCAGAACGGCAAAACATCCCAAGTTTTTCATCAGCATATGAAAAATCGGCTTTCCGGCCAATCCGCGCGCGACACATTATTTCGCAAAGGTCCAATTTCCGCCGCAGTCCCCCGGTTTTCACGGGGTGGGGCTTTTCATTTTTGGTGGGCAGCTTCAACAATAGCCGCAATGATTCGATATCCAGAGGTTTCCATGGGTTTCCGTTCCCTCGCGCAGTCGCTTCTCCTGACTGCCAGCATCGCGGCCGCAGCGACGACGCCCGTTTTCGCACAGCAGCAACCCACGCCGTCACAGGCCAAGCCCCCCGCTGCCGCGCCGGCGCCGACCCCTGCTCCGGCGCCGCAGCAGCCGAGCGCCGCCAAACCGAATGTCGAACAGGTGACGCCCGGCCAGACGCAGCCGCCGGCGCCCGGCACGGTAAAGTCCAATCATGGCGCGTGGTCCGTCGTCTGCGACAAGCCGGCCGGGGCTGCGACCGAACAATGCGCGCTGATGCAAAACGTCATCGCCGAGGATCGGCCGGAAGTCGGGCTTTCCGTCGTCGTCTTGAAGACGGCCGACCGCAAGTCGAAGATCCTGCGCGTGCTGGCGCCGCTCGGCGTGCTGCTGCCGAACGGCCTCGGGCTCAATGTCGACGGCAAGGATATCGGCCGCGCCTATTTCGTCCGCTGCTTTGCCGATGGCTGCTACGCCGAGGTCGTGCTCGAGGACGAGCTACTCAAGACCTTCCGCAGCGGCGCCCAGGCAACCTTCATCGTCTTCCAGACGCCGGAAGAAGGCATCGGCATCCCCGTCGACCTCAAGGGCTTCGCCGAAGGCTTCGACGCCCTGCCGTGATGCGCAGGCTAGTCGCGACGTCTCGATTCCCTCTTCTCCCCAGCGGGGAGAAGGTGCCCGTAGGGCGGATGAGGGGGCCGGCGAAGCCGGTCTTTTGAACAAAGCCCATGCGAGCTGCGACCGCGCTGGCACCGCCTCGACTGTGCTCAGGGTCTTGAGAGGCGGCGTTATCGTTGGCGTACCGGGAACAGGGTTTACGTGAAGGATCTGCCGTGCAGCCCCCTCATCCGCCTGCCGGCACCTTCTCCCCGAGGGGAGAAGAGATTGCGCCGCGCCCTCTCCGTTCCCCGCCGGCTCATCGCATGGTACGTTCCGTCTCGCCACATCATCCTGCCCAACAAAGAATAATTCGACGGCGGGGCTTCACTCCTTATTATGTGGAGCCCTATCTAGGGAGTCAGTGCACTCCTGAACGCATGCTTGGAGCCATACCATGACCACCGATCTCCTGACGCTTTTCGATGCCGATGAAGCCACGATGCGCAAGCACGTGGCCGAGGCTCTGTCCGGCGCCGATGATGGCGAACTGTTCATCGAGCATGCGCAGGCGGAAGCGCTGACCTTCGACAATGGCCGGCTGAAGGGCGGCAGCTTCAACACCGAACAGGGTTTCGGCCTGCGCGCCGTTGCCGGCGAAGCGGTCGGCTATGCCCATGCCGGCGATCTCTCGATGGCGGCGCTGAAGCGGGCGGCCGATGCCGTCGGCGCGGTGACGCGCGGCTATTCCGGCTCCTATGCGGCAGCACCGCAAGGCACCAACAAGAAATTCTACAGCGACGAGAACCCGATCGGGCAGCCGAGCTTCGAGGAGAAGGTCAAGGTCCTGCAGGACATCGACGCCTATCTGAGGGGCAAGGATGACAAGGTGCGGCAGGTGACGGCCTCGGTCGCCGCAAGCTGGCAGGTCGTCGATATCCTGCGTGCCGACGGACACCGCGTCCGCGACATCAGGCCGATGACGCGCATCAACATCTCGGTCATGGTCGGCGAAGGCGATCGCCAGGAGAGCGGCTCCTATGGCAGCGGCGGGCGCATCGGCTTCGGCGATTTCATTGCCGAAGGCAGCTGGCAATACGGCGCCGACGAGGCGCTGCGCCAGGCGCTCGTCAATCTCGAGGCGATCGATGCGCCGGCGGGCACGATGGACGTGGTGCTCGGCTCCGGCTGGCCGGGCGTGATGCTGCACGAGGCTGTTGGTCACGGGCTGGAAGGCGATTTCAACCGCAAGAAGACGTCGGCCTTTGCCGGCCTTCTCGGCCAGATGGTCGCCGCTCCCGGCGTCACCGTCGTCGATGACGGCACGATCGACAATCGCCGCGGCTCGATCACCATCGACGACGAGGGCACGCCGTCCGCCTATAACGTGCTGATCGAAAACGGCAAGCTCGTCGGCTATATGCAGGATCGGCAGAATGCCCGGCTGATGGGCATGGCGCCCACCGGCAACGGCCGCCGCCAGGGCTATTCCCATGTGCCGATGCCGCGCATGACCAACACCTATATGCTCGGCGGCGACAAGACGCCTGAGGAAATCATCGCCTCGGTGAAGAAGGGCATCTATGCCGTCTCCTTCGGCGGCGGCCAGGTTGATATCACTTCCGGCAAGTTCGTCTTCGGCTGCACCGAGGCCTATCTGATCGAGAACGGCAAGGTCGGCGCGCCGATCAAGGGCGCGATGCTGATCGGCAACGGTCCGGATGCGATGAAGCGGGTGTCGATGATCGGCAATGACATGAAGCTCGATACCGGCATCGGCAATTGCGGCAAGGCCGGCCAGTGGGTTCCCGTCGGCGTCGGCCAGCCGCACCTGCGCATGGATCAGGTGACGGTCGGCGGCACGCAGACCTGAGGCGAAAGGACCCGTCATGGCGGACGTCGAAATCAGAACCTTCACCGCCGATGACGCCGATGCCRTACTTTCGGTGATCCTGCCGATCCAGCGCGAAGAATTCGGCATCGATATCACCGTGGATGCGCAGCCGGATCTCAGGGTCATCCCGGATTTCTATCAGTCCGGCCAGGGGCAGTTCTGGGTCGCCGTCAAGGATGGCGCCATTGTCGGCACGGTCGGGCTCAAGGATATCGGCAACAACCAGGCGGCGCTGCGCAAGATGTTCGTCGCCGCCGAGGTTCGCGGCCGCGAGCATGGTGTGGCGGCGCGGCTCCTCGATCGGCTGTTTGCCCATGCCAGGGATGCCGGCCTCACCGATATCTTCCTCGGCACAACCGACAAGTTCGTCGCCGCGCATCGCTTCTACGAGAAGAACGGCTTTACTGAGATTGCCAAGAGCGCCCTGCCCCGCTCCTTCCCGCTGATGGCGGTGGACAGCAAATTCTACCGTTATAAGGTCGGCTGACTTAAGCTTTGGGAAGATCGTGATGCGGCTGATTTCGCGGTCGGCAAGGCCGGAGACGCAGCCGGATTTCCCGAAGAAGGACGGCCCCGTCTAGCCAGCCCGCCCGTATTCGCGCGCGATGCGTCCGACGGCTCTCAGCGCCGACCGGCTTCGGACGGACGTCATACAACGCGGAAGGGAATATGAACTCAAATTCTCTCGCTGATTTCAAGGGCGTATGCTAATGTTCTGCCATCATCAGCGTCCTCTCGACGCGGGAATGGCTGATCCGGCCTCTGGGGGGAGGAAGGAAATGTGCAGGGTAGGCCGAATATCGTTTTCATCCTTATGGACAATCTCGGCTACGGTGAGCTTGGCGCATACGGCGGCGGCATCATCCGGGGAGCTGCAACGCCCCGGGTCGATCGACTTGCCGATGAGGGAACGCGGCTGACGAACTACAATGTCGAGGCCAAGTGCACACCAAGCCGCTCTGCGATCCTGACGGGGCGCTTTTCCATCCGCTCAGGGACCCGATTGGCGGAGGCATCGAAGGACTGACGCGATGGGAGGTAACCCTTGCCGAGACACTGTCGACGGCGGGCTATGCGACGGCAGCCTTCGGCAAATGGCATCTTGGCAGCGAGCAAGGCCGCCTCCCGAACGAGCAGGGTTTCGACGAATGGTACGGAATTCCGCGTACCACCGACGAGGCGTTCTGGCCGGATGAGCCGCAGGCCAAGCCACTGATCCGAAAGAAGAATATCCAGAGACCGGGCTCCGCAACACCTGGGCGGCAACGCCAGCCATCGGTGTCATGGTCGACTTCGAGAAAAGTCTGGCGCAGTACCCGCCCATCAAGATCGGCACCCCCGACCCCTACACACCGCCAGAGTGAAATTGCCGAACCTAATCCTTTCGCCAGTCAGGCCCGTGGTCGCTCGAAGGCAGGAGACCGCGTTCGCAAATTTACCGTTGCGTTACTTCCGTTTTGCCTTGATGGGAGTATCCTTACACTTACTTCAAGTACCAGCACCGACGAAGCAACCACAGGACGTGCGCCATGGTTCGGATACTGCTGGCCGCATTGGCCATTTTGGGCTCGACCTTATATGTCCCGGCGAAAGACCTCTCCGCTGACGACCTCAAAACTCGATTGATCGAGCGCCGCGCCTTCGAGGCGGTGGTCTGGGGCATGCCGGCTGTGAACTACGACCTCATGTACCAACAGATGCTGGGGCTCGGCGGCAAGCCCAACCAGATCGTCTATTGGTCGGAACTCTTCGACTGGCAAAACCAGACGCTGACCCCCAATCCCGACGTCATCTACCTCATGGCCTTCTTTAACACCAAGGACGGGCCAGTTGTGATCGAGATTCCGCCCGCTGGTGATGGGGTCATCAACGGCAGCATCATGGACCCATGGCAGGCAGCGCTCGAAGATGTCGGCCCGGCTGGCGTCGATAAGGGTGCAGGCGGAAAGTACCTGATCGTGCCGCCGGGCTACGACGCGGCCGTGCCGGCAGACTACATCCCGCTTCGCTCCGCGAATTATCAAGGCTATGCGCTGCTGCGATCCATCCCCAAGTCAGGCAACAAGGCCGACGTCGATGCGGCCGTGGCCTATGGCAAGCGCATCAAGCTCTACCCTTTCAGCCAGGCTTCCAACCCGCCGGAAACGGTTTTCCTGGATGCCCTCGGCACGGTCTATGATTCCACCATTCCGTACGACCTGCGCTTTTTCCAATCGCTCGACCGCTTCGTTCAGAGCGAACCGTGGCTCGATCGAGACAAGGCGATGATCGACCAGTTGAAATCCGTCGGCATCGAGAAGGGGAAACCCTTCGAGCCGGACGCTACGACACAAGCCATCCTGGAAGCCGCGGTCGTCGAGGCACAAGCATGGATGGATTTGCAATATGAAACCACCTTCGCGCCCTATTATGAGGGACGCCAGTGGGTTTTTCCGATCGCACCCGATGCGATCAAGGGCCTGCAGACACAGTATGCCGACCCTGACAGCTATTCCGTAGACGGACGCGGCGTCACCTATACGATGGCGTTTTTCAGCACCAAGCATTCGGGCATCGGTCAGTTTTATCTGATGACGATCAAGGACAAGGACGGCCAGCCCTTCGATGGCTCCAAGACCTATCGATTGACCATTCCGGCGCATCCCCCTGTCAAACAATACTGGTCGGCCACAGCCTATGACCGGGCGACTCATGCCCTCATCCGCGGCCAGAAAATTCTCAGCCGATCCTCGCTCAGCCCCGGCCTGGCGACGGGCGTCGATGGGGCGGTCGACATATTCTTCGGTCCCAAGGTTCCCGATGGCAAGGAGACAAACTGGGTGCCGACGGACCCGCGCGGCCAGTTTGAAGTGTTGTTTCGGTTCTACGGACCGGAGAAGCCGGTATTCGACAAATCATGGATGCTGAACGATATCGAAAAGGTGAAATGAGGGAGGCGATCATGAAAATGTTTCTGCTGGCAGCGGCACTCGCCATCGCCACGACCTCGAACGTCGTCGCCGAGACGCCCAATCAGCATGGCTGGATCGGCACCGAGACGGTGAAGACGCGCTTCGGAGATTTCGAATTCAGGAACGGCTATCCTGATGACGCTTCGGCGGCGAAGCTGCGCGAGGTTCTGCTGATCAGCCGCGCCGTGGAAGCCTATCTCGCGCAGATGCCCGCGGTCTCCTGGTATCGCACCTGGAAAGGCGTCGCCGCCGCCGGCGACAAGGCACCCAATCAGTTGGTGATCTGGGAAAGCCTGATGGATGCCCAGACCCTGCTGCTGACCGGCAATACCGAAACGGTCTACGGGCTTGCGGCGATCGACCTTCAACGCGATGGCCCGGTGGTCATTGAAGTTCCGCCTAAGATGCTCGGCGGCTTCAGCGATCTCTGGCAGGAGCAGATCGCGGGAATCGGGCCGACCGCAGACGACAAGGGGCGCGGGGGCAAGTTCCTGCTCGTGCCCCCCGGCTATGACGGTCCGATACCGGAAGGTTATCTCGTCGGACATGCAAAGACGTTTGGCGTGGTTCTCGGCATGCGCGGGTTCCTCGTGGAGGGCAAGCCGGAACCGGCGGTCGCCTTGATGAAATCAACGCGCATCTATCCGCTGTCTCAAGCGTCAAGTCCTCCGCAAATGACCTTCCTCAATGGTTCGGGCAAGGAGATCGACACGCTGATGGCGGAAGACTTCCAGTATTTTGCCGATCTGGCCGATCTGATCGAGCGCGAGCCCGCCGACATCATCGACAGCGCCGGTCGTTTCCAGCTTGCCGCCATCGGCATCGAGAAGGGAAAACCCTTTTCTCCGGACACGGAACGGAAAGCTGCTCTTACCGAGGCCGCCCGGCTGGCTTCGGCGATGGCGCGAACCAACAGTTTCGCCTCGACCTACCCGGAAAGGCTCGTCTATGACGACCGCGCGTGGGAATGGTTGTTCATCGGCGGAAGCGCGAGCTGGGATCCGCGGGGTTACGTAAACACGGACCTCCGTGCGGCATTCGCCTATGTCGCCGTGGGCATGTCCCCAGCGATGGTGGACAAGGTCGTCGGACAGGGCTCTCAGTACCTGTCGACGATGCGCGACAGCGAGGGAAGACATCTCGACGGCAGTAAGAACTATCGCCTGCATCTGCCCGCGAACATCCCGGTGGTGAATTTCTGGTCGGTCGTGGTCTACGATTCCGAGAGCCGGTCCGAGCTTCGCAACGGCATGCCGTTTCCTAGCGTGAGCCAATATACCGACCCGCAGAGCAATGCCGACGGTTCGATCGACGTGTATTTCGCGCCGACGGCACCTGCTGGAAAGGAAAAGAACTGGATCAGGACCGTGCCCGGCAGGGGCTGGTTCACTCTGCTCCGGTTTTACGGCCCCAGGAAGGAGTTCTTCGATCGGTCATGGAAGCCGGACGACATTGTCGAGGATCGCTAAGCTTTCAGGAATAACAGGGCGGCGCCACGGCTCAGATTAGCTTCAAAATTCCTTGCCGGGCGCCGGCCGAAACAGCCACTTCCGTTCGATCGCGGCAGCAAGATCGAGGTCGTTGTGACGGGCAAACAGCAGAAGATGGCCGAGAACGTCGGCGGTCTCGTCAGCGAGGTCGCGCTGCATGTCTTCAGGCGAGCGGCCCTTCGCACGGCCGCGGCCGGTCAGCCGGTTCCATGCCTGGGTCAGTTCACCCATTTCCTCCTGCAGCTTCAGCAGGAACCAGTCGGCATCACGCTCGATGTTGTTGGCAGCGACGTGAACAGAGGATGAGATTTCGAACTGGTCGGCAAGATGACGCAACATGGGCGTTCTCCTTTTGTTTATGGAGGAGACGCTGATTCCCGATGCTTGTCCAGAGTGAATTGCCGCAGTGCTGAGGCGGCGATCAGCCGCGATCCGGCAGCAGCATGCAGTCATAGGAGCGCTGCTTCAGCGCATCGCAGGCCGAGACGGCGGCATCCTTGCTGGCGAAGCCGACGAAGCGGGCGCGATAGATCTTGTTGGCACCCTGCCCGACCGCCTCGGTATAGGGCGAGGCAGAAACGAGCGGCGCACCGGCTTCCGACTTCGCCTGGGCGAGAAGCGCGCGCGCCGCATCGGCGCTAGGGGCGGCCGAGATCTGGATCTGCCAGTCGCCATTGGCCTTCTCTGCTGATGTCTTTGGCGTCTTGCCGGCGCTCAGGATCTCGTCCATCGCGACGGGACGATCCAGGGGCACGACGGCGTCGTCGGCATAGGCCAGGCTCTTGGCTGCGAGATCGTCGGCCGGGCGCGGTGCATTGAGCGGCACTGGAACATCGGACGCGTCAGCGGCGGACGCGACTTCGACAGTTTCTTTCGCGCCGACGCTCGCCACCAGCTTTGCGCCGCCGGAGGACGAGGCACGGCCGAGATAACGGTCTAGCAAACCAGCCATCTTGTCGTCGCGGCTGCGGGCGGTGCGGCCGCCGAGCACGACGCCGACCACGCGGCGGTTGCCGTCCCTGACGGCGCTGACGAGGTTGAAGCCGGAAGCGTTGGTATAACCCGTCTTGATGCCGTCCATGCCCTGGTAGCGGTACATGAGATTGTTGTGGCCGCGCACGGTTCGGCCGCGGAAATTGAAGCTTGCCGTTGAAAACAGCCGGTATTCGTTCGGATAATTCTTCATCAATGCGACAGCGAGCGTCGACATGTCACGCGCCGTCGTAACCTGGCGGCCGTCCGGCAGGCCGGATGCGTTGACGAAGACGGTGCGGCTCATGCCGAGCTGGCGGGCTTTGGCCGTCATCACCCGGGCAAAACCGCTTTCCGAGCCGGCGAGCTTTTCGCCCATGGCGGAGGCGGCATCATTGGCCGATTTGACGATCATGCCATAGACCGCCTCGCGCACGGTGATCGTGCCACCCGCCTTGACGCCAAGCTTGGTCGGCGGCCGTGCGGCGGCGTATTTCGAAATCCTGATCGGGGTGTCCCAGGCGATCTTGCCGCGCTTCAACGCCTCGAAGGTGAGATAGAGCGTCATCATCTTCGTCAGCGAGGCCGGATGGTTCAGCGTATCGGCGTTTTCGGCGGCGAGAACCTTGCCGGTACGGGCATCGAGGATCAGCGAAGCATTGCCGGCAAGGGCCGCAAGAGGCGCCGAAACGGCAAGCGTTACGGTCAAAACAGCCGCCAAAAGCTTTCTCATGCACTTTCCCCTCATACCCTGGCCCCTCATACGCTGGCCCCTCATACGCTGGCCCCTGATGCGCAGCCCTTGATGCGGGCTCTCGGTCAGACCGGCATTTGTGCCGTAATGTGACAGAAGCCGTAAGTTTGGCGCGACTTTGAGGCAACGCCTATCATTTTTCTAGTCTTTTCATTGCCTTGGTTAACAGGAAATCAAAGACCTGTTCCGAACAGGGATTCAGCAAGGCTTAAGTCGCACTTGCTAGTTTCCAGCAAAGGCAAGGGACGGGCGCCGCATGACGGGACAATTCAAGCGACTGGCAAAACGCGCAGCGATCGGCGCCGGGCTCGAGGTTTCCTGGCTGCTCGCCTCGGCCGGGCTGATGCAGGAAGCGCGCGGGCGCGGCGTCGTCTTCACGCTGCATCATGTCCGCCCGCACGTGCCAGAGGCCTTCGAGCCGAATGCGCATCTCGAAATCACCCCGCGCTTTCTCGACGCGGCGCTGCGGCGGTTGAGGCGGGAGGGTTATCGTTTCGTGCCGCTCGGCGAGGTGCCGGTGCTGCTGGCGGAGCCCGAGGGCGGAGCGCCGTTTGCTGCCTTCACGCTCGACGACGGATACAGCAACAATCTGGAACATGCGCTGCCGGTATTCGAGCGACATCAAGCACCGTTCACGGTATTCGTCGCCAAGGGTTTTGCCGAGGGCTCCCACAGCATCTGGTGGGAGACGCTGGCGATCCTCTTACGCCAGGTGCCGGAAATCCGCTTCGATTTCGGCCGCGGCATGGAGCGCTTGGTGCTCGACAGCCCGCAGCAGCAATGGCATGCCTTCGACCGCTTCGCCGCCTATATCCATCGCTCCGACGAGGCGCGCGCCGTCGCCGCCATCGATCTGCTGGCGCGGGAAAACGGCATCGAGCCGACGGATATCGTCCGCGAACTGGTGATGGGACCCGGCGAATTGCAATGGCTGGCGGCACATCCGCTCGCAACGCTCGGCGCCCATACGATCAGCCACCGCGCGCTGGCCCGGCTGCCGGAAGCCGAAGCACGAATAGAAATGCAGGCTTCGGCCGATTACCTCGAAGCGGTGACCGGTATCCGTCCCGAGACGATCGCCTATCCCTATGGCACGCCGGACGCTGCGACCGCCCGCGAGGCGCGCATCGCCCGCAATCTCGGCTTTACCCTCGCGGTCACCACGCAACCCGGGCGGCCGGCAGCGAAGCTGACCGGCTATCTCCCGCGCATTTCGCTCAACGGCTTCTACCAGAAGCGACGCTACGTCTCGGCGCTTGCCTCCGGCATACCGCTGAAACTGATGGGCAGGTAAAGCCCGTTACGGATACATCCGCACCTTGTCCCATTCGCCTTCCGGTGATGGTCGGCGGAATTCGACCCGGTCGTGCAGGCGGAATTTCTGGTCCTTCCAGAATTCGATCGAGGTCGGCCGGATGCGGAAGCCCGACCAGTGGGCGGGGCGCGGAATCTCGCCGATGGCATAGCGCGCGGTATATTCGGCCACCGCCTTTTCCAGCGCGAATCGGCTTTCGAGCGGACGGGATTGTTTGGAGGCCCAGGCGCCGATGCGGCTGCCGCGCGCACGCGTCTTGAAATAGTCGTCCGCTTCGGCATCGGTGACGATCTCGACGGGGCCGCGCAGCCTTACCTGGCGGCGCAGGCTTTTCCAGTGAAAGCACATGGCAGCCTTTTTCTGGCCAAGAATTTCGCGGCCTTTCTGGCTCTCGAAATTGGTGTAAAAGACGAAACCGTTGTCGTCGAATCCCTTCAGGAGAACCATGCGGACATTGGGAAGACCATCCTCATCGACCGTTGCCAGCGCCACCGCATTGGGGTCGTTGGGCTCGGACGCCTCGGCTTCTTTCAGCCATTCGGCAAAGAGCTTGAAGGGTTCGCCACTTTCGGTAAAGTCACCGCTTGTTAACTCGTTTGCCGACATATTGGTTCAAATGCCCCGGATTATTCAAAACTCGCCCAGCTTTTGATAACTGGACAGGATGCAGGGTGGAAGTCATAACAAAGTCATCTCGCCATACAAAGGGCCTGCGGCGACGCAGCCGCGCGTTCTTCGTCATCAGCACCGCGATGTTATCGCTTTCCGGCTGCGTCGGCGGCGGTATGGATTTCCTGAGTGACGCCAAGGTCGACCGGTCGGTGGCAACCGGCACCGTGCCGCAGACACCGCCGAGCACCGACACGCTTTCCGACGAGATGACCGTGCGCAATGCCGTCACCTCGGCCGATGTGCAAAGGCTCGAGGGCCAGCCGCTTCCCTGGGCAAATGCATCGACGGGCAGTGCCGGCGTCATCGATACGATCGTCGAGAACAACGAGTCCGGCCAGGTCTGCCGCCAGTTCCGCACGACCCGACATTCCTATGTCGGCATCGCCAAATTCTACGGCAAGACCTGCCTCGTCGGCGGCGGCAACTGGCAGCTTCTGAGTTTCCAGCCGGAGAGCTGATCTTCCCAAGTTAGTTCAAAATGTTACAGCGTCCCTTTGCGCGTTCGAAAAGACGCGGGGCGCCGTCACCAACAGGTTAACGCGCGGCCGCTTTCTGCCCAATGCTTAGCAAAGAGCTAACCATTCGCCGCGAAACACCCCACATGTCTCCACAGAAATAACAAGTGATTAGCAACTCCGCCGCAGGATCGGCGTTGAGAGTGGTTCTTCCTGCCTTTGTGGCGGGTGGCGCCACACACGTTTTATTGGACGGGGATGCCGGGCAAGGACGAGGCTTGCCGCATCGCAACACCGGCGGTTTTGACATGCGCGATCCTTATAAAATTCTGGGCGTCAGGCGCGACGCGGCAGTAGACGAGATCAAGGCGGCTTGGCGCAACATGGCCAAATCAGCCCATCCCGACCACAATCAGGACGATCCGACAGCGACGGCCCGGTTCGCCGAGATCGGCCGCGCCTATGAAACGCTGAAGGATCCGCGCAAGCGCAGCCTGTTCGACAATGCCCTGCGGATGGCCGAAGCCAAGAAGCACGAACAGACGATCATGCAGCAGCGCCAGGCCGCCCGCGAGGCGGCCGTGCGCGCCAAGGCGGCGCAGGCTAATGCCGAACGCGTGATGGAAGAATTGGCGCGCGCCGCACAGAAGGCTGCCGCCGACGGCCCCAGGCAACAGGCAGGTTCCGCTGAGGCCGCCRACGAGATGGTGGATCGCATTTTCGGCGCCCAGGCCCGCGCAGCTGCCAGTGGCCAAGCGCAGGGTCGCGCCCAGCAGACGCAATACCAGCAGGCCCAAAATCAACAGACACAAAACGCCCAGGGCGACGCCGGCAAGCGTATGGACGGCGATGCCGCCGAGGCCGACACCAAGGGCGACGAGGAAGCCGGCGAAGCTGCGGCAAATGCCGCCGCTAACCTGTCGCTGCCGCTCAGCATCCTGACAAATCTGGTGCGCCGTTTCACCGGCGCCAAGGATACGGGCCTCGAAAAGGCACCGGATGAGGTGACGACGGCGACGGTGACGATCGACGACGTGTTGAAGAGCGGCTGGATCACTGCGTCCCTGCCGGAGGGCCGTGAAATCGGCTTCGCATTGCCGGCAGGCACGACCGACGGTCACGAGATCAGGCTCAAGGGACAGGGTTTCAAACTGCCGGGCCTGCAGCGCGGCGACGCCGTCATCAACATTCGCATCGCGCCAGATCCGCGCTTCACGGTCGACGGTTTCGATCTGCACGCCGTGCTGCCGCTCAGCATCGAAAATGCCGTGCTCGGCACCGAGGCGCGCATCGAAGGACCGAGCGGGCCGCTGAACGTGACGATCCCGGCATGGTCCGGCTCGGACAAGACGGTTAGAATTCCCGGCCAGGGATTGCCCCGCGAAGAGGGCGGCAGAGGCGATCTCGTTGTCGAATTGCGCATTATCTTGTGGGAAAAACCCGACGATAAAATCACCGATCTCATGCGGAGCATGCGCGAAGGCCTGTTCCTATGAAATTTTTATGACATTCGCACCCTTTATTACGATCCCTAACAGTTGATGATCCCGGCCAAGCTTGAACCGATTAACGGCCTATGCCATAGGCAGGATCGATCAGAATCCTAGGGAGCGAAATATGGCTCAAGCATCCGGCCTCATGGCAGGCAAACGCGGCGTCATCATGGGTGTCGCCAACAATCGTTCGATTGCGTGGGGTATTGCCAAGGCCATTCATGCGCAGGGTGGAGAAGTCGCGTTCACCTATCAGGGCGATGCGCTGAAGAAGCGTGTCGAGCCGCTCGCCGCCGAAATCGGCGCGACGCTGGTCGGCCACTGTGACGTCGCCGACGAAGCCACCATCGATGAGGTTTTCGGGAACGTCGAAAAGCTGTGGGGCAAGATCGATTTCCTCGTGCATGCGATCGGCTTTTCCGACAAGGACGAGCTGACCGGCCGCTACGTCGACACCTCGGCTGACAACTTCGCCAAGACGATGCAGATCTCCGTCTATTCCTTCACTTCGGTCGCACGCCGCGCCGAGAAGCTGATGACGGATGGCGGCGCCATGCTGACGCTGACCTATTACGGCGCCGAAAAGGTGATGCCGAACTATAACGTCATGGGTGTGGCCAAGGCCGCGCTCGAAGCGAGCGTCAAGTATCTCGCCGTTGACCTCGGGCCGCAGAACATCCGCGTCAACGCCGTCTCGGCCGGACCGATCAAGACGCTTGCCGCCTCAGGCATCGGCGATTTCCGCTATATTCTGAAGTGGAACGAATATAACGCACCGCTGCGCCGCACCGTCACCATCGAGGAAGTCGGCGATGTCGGCCTCTATCTCCTGTCGGACCTGTCGCGCTCCGTCACCGGCGAAGTGCACCATGCCGACAGCGGCTATCATGTCATCGGCATGAAGGCGGTCGACGCGCCCGACATTTCCGTCATCAAGGACTAGAGCATTTCGAGCGGAGCTGAGACCGTGCTTATCTACGTGATCAGACACGGCCAGACTGCCTGGAATGCCGAGCGCCGCCTGCAGGGTCAGAAGGATATCCCGATGAATGCCACGGGCCTGGAACAGGCCCGGCAGAACGGCATCGCGCTTGCCGGGATTCTCGGCGACACGATCGACCAATTCGATTTCGTCGCCAGCCCGCTCGGACGCACACGCGCGACCATGGAGATCATGCGCAGCGCCATGGGCCTGCCACCGCTGGCCTATCGCACCGATCCGAGGCTGGTAGAAATTTCCTTCGGCGACTGGGAGGGCTCGACGATCAAGGAGCTGAAGGCGACGCAGCGTGAGCGGGTGGCGGAACGCAATGCCTCGAAATGGGATTTCATCCCGCCCGGCGATGATGCGGAAAGCTATGAAATTCTCTCCTGGCGGACCGGCTCATGGCTAAATTCCGTCGATCGTCCGACGGTTTGCGTGACACATGGCGGCGTCATCCGCACGCTTTTCCAGACAATCGCCGACCTGCCGAAAAGCACTGCTGCGGAAGGCGCAATCCCGCAGGACCGGATCATCAGGATCGAAACCTCGGAGCGGACGATCGTCTGGCTCTAGGCATTGCCAGCCAGCGATGCGCTCAACAGGTCGGATTGGGATGCGAACGAGCTGTTTGGCCTGTGCGGTCCAGGGAGGTTGCAGCGATCGGCGCTTACCTCACCTGATCGGTCTCCAGAGAACTGCCTATTTGACGATGTCGAGATCGTTGATGACGCGTTTGCCGTCGACCTCGGTATAGAAGACGATCACCTTCACGCCGGCTTCGAGGCCGTCGAAATTGAATTCCTCAGGCGCCTGATAGGTCTTGCCGTCATCGAGCGTCAGCACGAGGTTTGTTGTGTCGACCTTTTTGATCGTCGCCTCGACATCGGCGCTCTCGGCAAAACCGCTCATCGGTGACAGGAAGCTTGCTGTTGCCAAAAGCGTGGCGACGACGAAACGCATGGCGACAATCCTTTTAAGACGCTGCACGAGAACATGACTGGCCACAGATAAGCTCCTGAATATGGCGAAAATTGCCCGTAAGAATGGCTTTTCCCGCCCAATTGATGAATAGGATTTTAAATATAATCAAGATACCGCGTTAACCCGCGGTTTTTCCCTTCACATGATTTTTCGGCATCGCCGGCGGGCAATCGTAAATTAACCCGCGCGTCCTACAGTTGCTCGCCAACAGGGGAGTTTCATTTTGCTATCCAGGCTCAGCGACAGCAAGCAGTTGCGGCGCGTGTTGAAGAATACTCGCGTTTCGTTTCTGGTTTCGTCGCTTGTCGCCCTCGTCGTCATCATGGTCGGCTTCGGCCTCGACCGGGCCAATACTGCGTCTTATGTGCGCGAACTTCATATCCGCACCGAAAACGAGACGAATCTGATCCGCGCCCGGGTGATGGCCGAGATCAATTTGGACCTCAGCGTCGTCCGCGACCTTACGAACCTGATCTCCCTCAGCGCGGCCAACGGAGAGGAGATGGAGCGCCAGATCAACTGGCTGCTGATCCAGAACCCGTCCTTCATTCATATCGCCGTCGCCCCTGATTTCATCGTCCGCGACATCCACCCGCCGCAATCCGGCAATGAGCGGATCGGCCGCGACGTGCGCGAAACTCTCTTCTTCCGCCAGGTGATGACCAGCGCGGCCGGCGACCAGTCGGCGCGCTTCTACGGCCCGATCAGCATTGATAGCCGCGACGCCTTTGCCATCTTCTTCCCGGTTTTCGTCAGGGAGAACGGCGAGCGGCGGCTCTGGGGGGCAGTCGAGGTCGCGATCGACCAGACGATGTTCTACCAGGCGACCGGGCTGATGCCGGCACGCGACCGCGAGAACCGGGAACGCTATCCGCATCTCGACCATCTTTCGATCGCCATCCGCGATATCGGCGCGGCGGCCGCGACCAATGCTGCTCTGCCGCCGCCGTTCTTCGGTTCGTCCGATATCGATGACAAGCATCCGATGCGCCAGAAGATCGGCTTTGCCGGCGGCAAGTGGGAGCTTTCCGCGGTCCCGAACAGCGGCTGGAACGCGATACCCGAAAACCGCACCGAGTTGCGTCTGATCATCCTTGCCGCCGGCTTCATCATCATCGTGCCGATCTTCTTCGCCACACTTCTGCTCGGCGAGCGCAATCGCAATATTACCGCGCTGGAGAGGCGCGAGGCAAAATTGCTGGAACTGTCGCAGCGGCTCAATCTGGCGCTGGAATCCTCCAATATCGGCATCTGGGAGCTGGAGGATCATTCGAGCAGCCTGCTCTGGGACGCCCGCGCCGCGGCTCTGCACGGCAAAGCGGCGGCAGAAGGAAGCCGGCCGCTCGACGAATGGCTGGCGTCGATCCTGCCCGAGGATCGTGAAACCGCCGAAGTGCATTTCTTCAGCTGCAGCATTGCCGGCGCTGCCTGCACGGCGCAGTACCGCATCCTGTTTGGCGACGGTGGCATCCGCCACCTGCGCTCGGTCGGCGCCTTCTATACGGATGCCGGTGGCGTCAGCAAGACGATCGGCATCGTCTGGGACGTGACCGCCGATGCGGTGACCACCGACACGCTGCGCAAGGCCAAGGATATGAGCGAGGTCAAGAATGCCGAGCTGGAGCTGGCGCTTGAAGAGCTCTCAAGCCGCGAGGGGCAGCTGGCCGAGCTTTCCAGCCGGCTCGACCTGGCGCTCAACTCCTATCAGTGCGGCATATGGGAGGCGCGGCCTGGCCTCGGCGGCTCGATCTGGAACGAGCGGATGCACGAGCTCTACGGGCTTGCGCCGCGCAACGGCTTCATGACCGAGGAGATCTGGCTTAGCCGCATCCACCCCGAGGACCGGAGCCTGGCGCTCGAAAGCGCGCGTCACTTCAAGCGCAACGGCGATACGCACACCCTCGTCTGCCGCGTGATCGTCGACGACGGCTCGGTGCGCTATGTGCGCTCGGTCGGCAAGGTCCACCAGACGGGGACCGGCGAGATGAAGATCATGGGCATCGCCTTCGATGCCACCGAAGACGTGCTGATGACGATCCGGCTGAAGGCCGCCAAGGACGAGGCGGTCGCCAAGAATATCGAGCTCGAACTTGTCAAGAACAGGATCGAGCACAATTCGCTGCACGACCCGCTGACCGCACTCGCCAACCGCCGCAAGCTCGACATCGCACTCGAAAATCTCACCCATGACGGCCGGCAGCAGCGGCAGAAATTCTCGATCCTGCACATCGATCTCGACCGCTTCAAGGACATCAACGACACGCTCGGCCATGCCGCCGGCGATGCGATGCTGGTGCACGCCTCGAAGGTGCTCGCCAAGAATGTCCGCGGCAGCGATATCGTCGCCCGCATCGGCGGYGACGAGTTCGTCATCCTCGCCCTCGACGTCGGCGACAAGGAGATGGCGCAGCTTTCGACGCGGATCATCGAGGAGATGCGCCAGCCGATCGATTTCCAGGGCTTTTCCTGCCGCTGCGGCGTGTCGATCGGCATTGCGCTCGCCAACGGCATCCATGTCGATGCGCGCAAGGTGCTGATCAATGCCGACATCGCGCTCTACCGCGCCAAGAGCATGGGCCGCAACCGCTTCGAATTCTTCAATCACAATCTCCAGGCCGATATCATCAACACCAAGCGTACGGCCGACGAGATCCTCGCCGGCATCGACAATGGCGAATTCACCGCCTGGTATCAGCCGCAATTCTGCGCCCGGACGATGGAACTGACCGGCGTCGAGGCGCTGGTGCGCTGGAAGCATCCGTCCAAGGGACTGCTGACGCCCGACAAGTTCCTGCGCATCGCCGACGAGATCAATGTCGTGCAGATGCTCGACCGGATCGTGCTGGAAACGGCGCTGCACGACAAGATGCGCTGGACCGCTCGCGGCATTGCCGTGCCCAAGGTCTCGGTCAATGTTTCGGCCCGGCGGCTGCATGACGGCAGCCTGCTGGAATCGCTCGCCGACCTGCATATCCGTCCAGGCGAAATCTCCTTCGAACTGGTGGAATCGATCTTCCTCGACGAGAGCGAGGACGTCGTCTCGCAGAATCTCGAGCGCATCAAGGCGCTCGGCATCGATATCGAGATCGACGATTTCGGCACCGGCCATACCTCGATCGTCAGCCTGTTGAAGCTGAAGCCCAAGCGCCTGAAGATCGATCGCCAGCTGGTGCAGCCGATCGTCAACGCCTCGCAGGAGCGCGCACTCGTCAGCTCGATCATCGAGATCGCCCGCTCGCTCGGCGTCGAGACGGTGGCCGAAGGGGTGGAGACGGCAGCACATGCCGCACTGCTGCGCGATCTCGGCTGCGATATCCTGCAGGGCTATGCCTTTTCGCGGCCGCTCTCCTTCGACGATTTCACCAACGAAGCCACAGGTACGGGGTGGCGGCTGGCCTCGTGATCGCCGGCTGCCGATCGACCTCGTCCTGCCCCCTCCCCGCCCGCGCAGAGAGAGTGACGGCAGGATGCGCCGTCCATCCCCGACAACGAACGGAAACAGCATTTCCTGAGCTGGTGGTTTGGCGCAAAGAAAGGCTTTTGCCTCGGCGGGTTTTTGGCCTATGAGTGTCGCGCCTTTTCAAGCAATGGCGCGGCCGGCAGCGACCGGCTTTGGCGCGCCACCGTGGGAACACATGTCGCACAATACATTCGGTCACCTTTTCCGCGTAACCACCTGGGGCGAAAGCCATGGTCCGGCGCTCGGCTGCGTCGTCGACGGCTGCCCTCCGGGGCTGCGCTTCAAGCTCGAGGATCTGCAGGTCTGGCTCGACAAGCGCAAGCCTGGCCAATCCCGCTTCGTGACGCAGCGGCGCGAGGACGATCTGGTGAAGGTGCTGTCCGGCGTCATGCTGGACGCCGACGGCGCGACGATGACGACCACCGGCACGCCGATCTCCATGCTGATCGAAAACACCGACCAGCGCTCCAAGGACTACGGCGAGATCGCCAAACAATATCGCCCCGGCCATGCCGATTATACCTATGACCTCAAATACGGCATTCGCGACTATCGCGGCGGCGGCCGCTCCTCAGCGCGCGAAACCGCTGCGCGGGTTGCCGCCGGCGGCATCGCCCGCCTCGTCGTGCCAGGCGTTACCGTGCGCGGCGCGCTGGTGCAGATCGGTAAACACAAGATCAACCGCCGCAACTGGGATTGGGACCAGGTCGATCAGAACCCGTTCTTCTCGCCCGATGCCGCGATCGTGCCGGTCTGGGAGGAATATCTCGACGGCATCCGCAAGAATGGCTCCTCGATCGGCGCAGTCATCGAGGTGATCGCCGAAGGTGTGCCGGCCGGCCTCGGCGCGCCGATCTATGCCAAGCTCGACCAGGATATCGCCTCGCTGCTGATGTCGATCAACGCCGTCAAGGGCGTCGAAATCGGCAATGGTTTTGCCGCCGCCGAAACGTCAGGCGAAGACAATGCCGACGAGATGCGCATGGGCAATGACGGCACGCCGATCTTCCTTTCCAACAATGCCGGCGGTATTCTCGGCGGCATCTCCACCGGGCAGCCGGTGGTGGCGCGTTTCGCCGTCAAGCCGACCTCCTCGATCCTGACCGAACGCCAGTCGATCGATGCGGAGGGCAAGAATGTCGATATCCGCACCAAGGGCCGACACGACCCTTGCGTCGGCATCCGCGCCGTGCCGATCGGCGAGGCGATGGTCGCCTGCGCCGTCGCCGATCATTATCTTCGCGACCGCGGCCAGACCGGCCGTCTGAAATAGGAGCGCTCGTCTCATGTCTTATGACCAGAAGCGTGTCGTCGACGCCATCCGGGCCTTCGAGGCCGGCGAGATCGTCGTCGTCATGGACGACAATGACCGCGAGAACGAAGGCGACCTGATCGTCGCTGCCGTGCATTGCACACCTGAGAAGATGGCCTTCATCGTGCGCCACACCTCCGGCATCGTCTGCGCGCCGATGCCGAAGGAAGAGGCCAAGCGCCTCAACCTCAACGCCATGGTGGCGGAAAACGATTCGGCCCATACGACGGCCTTCACCGTCTCGGTCGATTTCAAGCACGGCACATCGACCGGCATCTCCGCCGACGACCGGACGCTGACGGTGCGCAACCTCGCCAATCCGAATGTCGGCGCTTCCGATTTCGTCCGTCCCGGCCACATCTTCCCGCTGGTTTCCCGCGAAGGCGGCGTGCTGATGCGCTCCGGCCATACGGAAGCTGCCGTCGACCTCTGCAAGCTCGCCGGCCTGCCGCTGATCGGCGTTATCTCAGAACTCGTCAACGACGACGGCACCGTCACCCGCGGCCCTGAGGTGGTGGACTTTGCCGAACAGCACGGGCTGAAGCTTGTTTCCGTCGCCGATCTGATCGCCTATCGCCAGCGCAAGGAAACGCTGATCGAGCTCGGCACCAGCTTCGACATCGAGACGCCGTTCGGCAAAGCCAAGGCCCATACCTATTCCCTGCCCTGGGACCCGATGCAGCATCTCGCCGTCGTCTTCGGCGACATCCGCGATGGTGTCGACATCCCGGTGCGCCTGCATCCGGAGAATGTCGCCGATGATCTCTTCGGCAAGAACAGCCCGGTCGATTTCTACATGCAGAAGATTGCCGAGCAAGGCCGCGGCGTCATCGTCTATCTGCGCGAAGGCTCGGTCGGCGTTGGTCATCACGACAACGGCCGCAAGGCCCGCAACCAGGGCCGCGAAGCCCATGCCGAAGCCCAGACGCGCGACAGCGAATGGCTGGAAATCGGCCTCGGCGCACAAATCCTCAGGGATCTCGGCGTCAGCTCGATCAAACTGCTCACCAGCCGCGAGCGCCACTATGTCGGCCTCGAAGGTTTCGGCATCAAGATCAGCACGACGGAGATCTGCTGAAGGCTTTTCCCTTCTCCCCAGCGGGGAGAAGGTGGCCCGAAGGGTCGGATGAGGGGGCCACACGGCACGCCATTTATTGCTCTTCGCTTACGCTCAGTGCATTCGCGGCTTTGCCGCTCACCCCCTCATCTGCCTACCGGCATCTTCTCCCCGCTGGGGCGAAGGGATACGTAGCAACGTCTCGGTCCTTTCACCTCGGTAGGAGCAAGATATATCGGACGAGATTCGCCTACCCTCTCCAGCCCTCGAGAAGCACGACTTTCTCCACACCGGCAAACCGCGCGACCCGGTCCAGCTCGGCTTCCAGTCTCTCCAGCCGCCCGGCTGACGGCTTGACGCCCGGCTCCAGCCAGAGCCGCTTGACGTCGAGCGTCGACTTCTTCCGATCCGCCTTCATGTCGATGCGGCCGATCAGCCTGTCGCCTTCGAGCAGCGGGAAGACGTAGTAGCCATATTCGCGCTTCGGCTCGGGCACGAAGATCTCGATGCGGTAGAAGAAGCCGAACAGGCGTTCGGTGCGGTTGCGGTCGCGGATCATCGGGTCGAAGGGGCTGAGCACGCGGACGCGCGGCGGAGCGCCGGGGTAAGTGTCGAGTGTCGACAGGAAATCGGTAAAAGCCCAGGATGGGCGCGCCTTGCCGCCAAGCGCCGGTTCGATCAACACTTCGATCAGTTCGTCGCGATGGGCTGATACCCAGGCCTTGGCCTCATCGGGCGAGACCAGGTTCCAGAAGGCTGATATCTCGCCATGGGTGGCGAAGCCGAGCCGGGTAAGCGCGCTGCGGCAGGCCCAGTCGACGAACTCCTCGCGACTCACCTCCGGCTCGCGGAACTCGGCCGGGATGACGCGTTCCGCCAGGTCATAGATCTTCTGGAAATTCGAGCGGCCGGCGATGGCGAACTTGCCGGTGTGCCAGAAATATTCGAGCGCCGTCTTGTTCGGATGCCAGTTCCACCAGCCGCCGGAAACGTGGCCGTCGGCCTTGATGTCGCGCGCCAGGATCGCGCCGTCGCGCTCAACGCGCTCATAGGTCTCCGCGAACGCCGCCTCGAAGCCCTCGCCGCGCCATTTGCGCCAGCGCTCGACGATCACCTTCTCCTGATGGCGGAACTTGTGCTTCCAATAGACGAAAAAGGCGCTCGGCAGGATGGAGGCGTCGTGCGTCCAGTGCTCGAACAGCGCGCCGTCCTTTTCGAGCAGCGCGGTCAGATGCTCGCGCCTGTAGGTCTGGTTGCGGGAAAACAGGATCTGATGATGCGCCCGCTCCACCGTCTGGATGCTGTCGACCTGGACGAAACCCAGTTCATGGATGAGCTGCAACAGGCCGGCCTTGGTCAGGGCGCGGTTCGGCGGGGCGCTGAGGCCCTGCTTGGCAAGAAAGACACGGCGGGCGTCGGAATTGGAAAGCAGATTCGTCATGACTGCATCATAATCCGGAAAATCTTCCTAGCCACCCGATATCGACAAGGAGATTTACTCTTTCATCACCCGAGATTCCCCGTATAGAAGCGGGATCGCGAGGATGCGAGGGATGGGTTTGGATATTCGTTTCGAAGGCGCCGGGGTCAGTTTCGGGGCGCGGGTGGCGCTGCAGCCGCTGACGCTTGGCATCAGTGGAAAACGCATCGGCGTCATCGGGCTGAACGGTTCGGGCAAGACCACTTTCGCGCGGCTGATCAACGGATTGACCAAACCATCGGTCGGCCGCGTCACCGTCAACGGCCGCGACACGAGCGATGAGAAGGCTGCTGTGGCCGATGTCGGTTTCATCTTCCAGTCGCCGCAGAACCAGATCATCCTGCCGATCGTCAAAGACGACATCGCCTTCGGGCTGAAGCGGCGCGGCTTAACCAAGGCGGAAATCGAGGCGAAGGTCGAGGGCGTGCTGGCCCGCTTCGGCGCTGAGGCGCTGGGCGATCGCCGCGCGCACGAGCTTTCCGGCGGCGAGCTGCAGGTGGCGGCCCTGTGCTCGGTGCTGGCGACGGGACCGGGCATTCTCATCCTCGATGAACCCACCAACCAGCTCGACCTCAAGAACCGGGCGTTGGTCGAAGGGATTATCGCCGGGCTGCCGGAAAGCGCCATCATCATCACGCACGACCTGGAACTGATCGCCGGTTTCGAGCGGGTTCTGCTGTTTCATGAAGGGCGGCTTGCCGCCGATGCGCCGGCTGCCGAGGCGATCGCCCGCTACAAGGAGATCGCCGCCTGATGCAATCGCTCTATGTCGAAGGCAACAGCGTGATGCACCGGCTTTCGCCGCGGGTAAAGCTGTTGTCGCTGACGGTCTTCGGCGTCGTGCTGTTCATCAGCGACAACATCCTGCTGCTTTCGATCGCCGTACTGCTGACGGCGGTTCTCTACCGGATGATCGGCCTGCCGTTTGCCGATGGGCTCAGGCGGCTGCGGCCGGTCTTCCTGACGATCGCGGTCGTGGCGCTTTTCAACCTCATCTTCAATCCCTGGCAGCAGGCGCTCGTGCCGCTGCTGCGGCTGACGGCATTGATGCTGCTTGCCGCCACCGTGACGGCGACGACGTCGATCACCGAGTTCATCGACGAAGTGACGGCGCTTGCCCGCCCGCTCGAACGCACCGGCTGGGTGCAGGCCGACGATATCGGCCTGGCGCTGGGGCTGGTGCTGCGTTTCGTGCCGGAGATCGTCGGCCGTTATCAGGCGATCCGCGAGGCGCATAAGGCACGCGGGCTGAAGGTCCGGCCGACGACGCTGCTTGCGCCGCTGATCATCCTGACCCTTAAGGATGCGGATAATATCGCCGCGGCGATTGACGCGCGCGGAATTCGGCGGCATGTGAGTTAACGATTGATAAACACGGAATTCATGATGAGCACTCGCGACCTCGTTCTTACCGCCCTCTTTGCCGCGATCATCGTGGCGCTTGGCCTGCTGCCGCCGATCTCGCTCGGCTTCATTCCGGTGCCGATCACCGCCCAATCCCTCGGCGTCATGATGGCCGGTGTCGTGCTCGGCGCCCGGCGCGGCGCGATTGCCGTGCTGATCGTGCTGGTTCTGGTCGCGATCGGCCTGCCGGTGCTTTCCGGTGGCCGCGGCGGGCTTGCGATCTTCGCGTCGCCAACGGCCGGCTTCCTGATCGGCTGGATCTTTGCCGCCTTCGTCACCGGCTATCTCAGCGAACGGCTGGTCAACGAACAGCAATCCGGCCTGGTGCAGACGGTGAGCTTCTTCCTCACCGCCATGGCCGGCGGCATCGTCGTGCTCTACGCTTTCGGCATCACCTATCTCGCCACCGTCGCCGGCTTCGGCTTCACGAAAGCCTTCGTCGGCTCGATGGCCTTCATTCCCGGCGACGTGATCAAGGCCTTCGTCGCAGCCCTGCTTGGCCGCGCCGTCATGGTCGGCTATCCCCTGCTGCCGTCGCGCGCCTGACGCATAGACCGGTCTTGTCTGGTGAATACCCCAACGGCCCCTTCGGGGGCCGTTGCGCTTAAAGACATGGAGCCTTTCACCAGAAGTCGCTTCCGGTCCGGATGAATGCGGGAACTTCCAAACCTTCTTTTCATTTGTCGCAACGAACATCCGTGAAGGAGAAATCATGCGAGGCGACCAGCAGGAGGAGATGGCTGCCTGGTTCCGGTCGCTGGATCCTGTCCAGCCGAAGGACATGGTCGGCCTCTGGAGCGGCGTCGGCATTCCGTCGGATCATCCACTGGACGGCGTGCTCGAGAATCTCAACTGGTTTGGCAAGCGCTTCCATTCCGACATGAGGGCGGACGCCCTGCTCTTCACGTGGAGACCGGGCCGACTGGTGGCGCTCGAGCCAAGCTTCTTACCCATCAGGCTGGCGATCAAGATAGCGCCCTTTGGCCGGACATTCGTCGCGCGCAGCTGGTTCTCATACCTGCAGAAGATGCTTCGAGCGAGAGGCACGACCGCTTCGTTACGGCTTCAGGCCTTTGACGGCATCGAAACGGCTGCGATGATCTACGACAAACAGCCGATCGTGGACTACTTCCGGAGGATTGACGATGGCGAGATTGCCGGAATGATGTGCGTTCGCGACGACCCTCGGCGGTTCTTCTTCAAGCTCCGGAAAGTGACGGACTGAGGTATGCAGCAAACGGCTGGCGCCTGGATAATCTTTCCTCAATCCAAAACGGGCTGAACATGCTATGAAAGCAGGGAAGAGGGCGAGATGACCGTCATCGATCGAAATCATGTTCAAGTCCGGGGCGATGGCCAGCGTGCGATGATCTTTTCGCATGGATTCGGGTGCGACCAGAATATGTGGCGCTTCGTGGCTCCGGCTTTTGAAGGCGACTTCAAGACAGTGCTGTTCGATCATGTTGGCGCGGGACGATCCGATCTCACGGCCTATGATGCCGGAAAGTATTCTTCATTGTCTGGTTATGCCGATGACCTCGTGGAAATTTGCCGCGCGCTTGGCCTGACGCAAACAGTCTTCGTCGGGCACTCCGTCAGCGCGATGATTGGCGTCATCGCCTCGCTTAAGGCACCGGACCTGTTTGAAAGCCTGATCCTTGTCGGGCCGTCGCCGCGCTATACCAACGACGATGACTATATCGGCGGCTTCAGCGCGACCGAGATAGACGAACTCCTGACATCGTTGGACGACAATCACTTGGGGTGGTCTGCCGCCATGGCGCCCGCCATCATGGGCAATCCGGATCGACCGGAACTTAGCGAAGAGCTGACAAACAGTTTCTGCCGCACCGATCCTGAGATCGCCAAGGCATTCGCACGGGTGACCTTCACGTCAGACAATCGCCGCGACCTTCCGCGCGTCACCGCCAGAACGCTGATCCTTCAATGCCGCGATGATATCATCGCCTCCGAAGAGGTCGGCGAATACGTCCATCAGCAGGTCCCGAATAGTCAATTGGTCGTGCTGAACGCAAGTGGCCACTGCCCTAACCTCAGCGCTCCCGACGAGGTCATCTCTGCAATCCGGCGGTTCGCCCGATGAGCGGTCCCGACACGCAGATCTCCATGCCGGCGGAAGACCTTGAGGACTTATACGAAAACGCGCCATGCGGCTATCTTTCGCTGCAGCCGGACGGGCGCATCGTCAAGGTGAACAAAACGCTGTCGACCTGGATCGGCATCCCTGCCGAGCAACTCCTTGGCAAACGACTTCACGACCTGCTCAACACCTCGGGCCGTATATTCTACGAAACCCATTTTGCGCCTTTGCTGCGCATGCAAGGGTTTTTCAACGAGGTTGCCCTCGATCTTGTGGCGGCGGACGGCAGAAAACTGCCTGTGCTCGCCAATGCCATGGAAAGACGTGCAGAAGACGGTGCCCTGCTTTTCACCCGTGTGACGATGTTCCAGGCTGCCGAGCGTCGCCGTTATGAACGGGAACTGGTCGAAGCGCGCGCGGCGGCGGACACGGCCGGTGCCATCGTCAAATCCCAGCTCGACTTCGAACAGCAAACCGCCGAGTTGCGGGAGCAGTTCATCGCCATCCTTGGGCATGACCTGCGCAACCCGCTTGCCTCGATTGCCGCTGCGGGGCGTATGTTGCGAAAGGAAGAGCAGACCGATCGCTCGACTAAAGTTCTCGATTTGATGCAGGGCAGCGTCGTTCGCATGTCTGGCCTGATCGACAACGTCCTCGACTTCGCGCGTGCACGATTGGGTGGCGGCATCGTGCTCGACAGGCGAACGGAGGAGCTCGAGCCGATCCTGCGGCAGGTCATCGAAGAACTCCGCTATAGTCACCTCGACCGCAGGATTGAGGTGAGCATCGAATTAGACGGCCCTATAAGTTGCGACAGCAGCCGGATTGGCCAGCTGGTGTCCAATCTCTTGGGAAATGCCCTGACCCATGGGACGCCGGACGAACCGGTGCGGCTATCTGCGGCAACCGTCGACGGAAGACTGGAGCTCTGGATCGCCAACGGCGGCGCTCCTATTTCCAGCGATGCGATGACGCGGCTTTTCCAGCCTTTCTTCAAAGGCGAAGGCGGCACAAGTCAAAGAGGATTGGGGCTGGGTTTGTATATCGCTTCGGAAATCGCCCGCGCCCATGGCGGGGCGATCACGGTCAGTTCCGGTGTCAACGAGACACGCTTCACCTTTGTGATGCCCTTGGATTGAACCGGACCGCACAGCTGCGCCGGCGTGGGCGACGTTCCGTTCTATGGCCGTCTCGATACCGCCTGGAATCCGGGCAACAAAAAACCGCCTTGAGGCGGTCGGGCATTCTATCGATTTCAGTTTGATTTAGTCTCCTCCTCCGCCATCTCCGCCACCGCCATCACAGCCGCCGTCGCCTGAGGCATCGAACCAGCCTCCACCTCCATCGCCGGAGCCTTCCGAATTGCCCCACCTGCGCTTGGTGTTTGCGGTGGTCTGGGTGGTGGCGCCTCTTTCTGCCCTTGCGATCAGCGCAAAGATCAGTGCGAAGCCTCCAACGAGCACGGTAACCACAAGAAATATCTCCAATCAGTCTCCTTCGTTTGTTTCAGGAAATCTTGTTTCCTGACTAAAATAGTAGATTATTTTCCCGCTCCCGGAAATAGCCTGAATATGAAACTTTCATGACACTTCAAACAGGCTTGAACTCTGCGCTGCCTAAGTTGCAGCACAGAGTATCTCGGACTGCCCCTTCAAGCCGCCGCCCTTTGCGGAAAGAGGACGGCTTGCGGGGCGGTTTTGACTCCAGCCACCATCAAGGGGTCCTGATAGAGGCGAGGAGACGGTATTCCGAGCCTGGAATGCAGCTTTGCGGCCGAGCTCGGCAGGAACGGCAGGAGGCAGCGGGCGATGATCGCAAGGCCGTGGACCTGCTCGGCCAGGGAAGCGCCAAGACGGGTCGCGGTCGCCTTCCGATCGTCCGGCGTGAGATCGCCAAGCAGGGCTTTCGCATCGGCCCATGGCGCGCGTTGTGCAAACCGCCTGTTCGCCGCGCCGATAAACGCGAAAATATCAGCGAGGCCGACATGGAGCTCGTAGGCCGCGAAGGCTCGAGCCATCTTCTCCGGAAGGCGGGCAGCCTCCTCCACGAACTCGCTGTCTGGCACCGGCGGAACGATGCCGTTGAACGAGGTAGACAGAAGGGCAAGGACCCGGTTGGCGAGATTTCCGAGCTGCCCTGCCAACTCTCCCGACCAGGCGGCTTCCAGACGCTCGTCTGAGAAATCGCCATCGTCACCCGAGCGTATATGCCGGAGCAGGTAATATCGCAGTGCGTCGGGCGTTGCGTAGGATTGGATGATGCGTTCCGGATCGATGCCGTTGCCGGCCGACTTGCCGATCTTCCGGCCGTCGACCGTGACGTAGCCGTGCACCAGGATCGACGAAGGTGGCGGCAGGCCTGCGGACAGCAAGATGGCCGGCCAGTAGATGGCGTGGAACTTGGAGATGCCCTTGCCGACGACGTGGATGCGTTGGCCGCCGTTCCAATAGTGCTGCAGCAGGGTTGGATCGGACCCGTGGCTGAGACCTGTGAGGTAGTTCGCCAATGCATCGAACCAGACGTAGACGACCTCATCCCCATCGGGGACGGGCACACCCCAGCCGCGCGCCCGTTCGGCGCTGCGCGACACGCTGATGTCGGTCAGGCCGCGCCGCAGCAGGGCAAGGACCTCGTTGCGACGATGGGCTGGAACGATCCGAAGCCCCCCGGTCTCGACGAGCTCAAGCAGCCGGTCGCCGTATCGCGAGAGGCGGAAGAACCAGTTCTCCTCACGGATGGTCTCAAGGGCAATGCCGTGTTCCGGGCAGCGCCCGTCATCGAGTTCCGACGGCTCGTAGAATTGCTCGCAACCGACGCAGTAGAGGCCCTCATAGGCCTTGCGATAGAGGTCGCCATTTTCAGCGCATGCCCTCCACAAGGCGTGGACGCAGGCAATATGCCTCGGATCGCGCGACGTGCGGACGAATTCCTCGTTGGAGATATCGAGCAGGCCGCCAAGGCTCTCGAACCTGTCGGCGTTGGCATTGACGAAGTCCCTCACCTCCTGTCCCGCGGCTTCCGCAGACCGGACATTCTTCAGGCTGTTATCGTCGGTTCCGCACTGGAACCGCACGTCGTGGCCGAGAAGGCGGAAATGGCGGGCATAGGCATCGGCCTGGACGAGCTCGAGAGCGAAGCCCACATGCGGCGCGGCATTCACGTAGGGGATGGAGGTGGTGATGTAGATCTTGTTCATCGGCGTTTCCTTTCGAAGGCTGTTAATGCCCGCGAGACGGATCGACCCATGAAAAGACCGCCTCGAGGGCGGTCGCTGGTGCATTCTGGACGCACGAAACCCGCCACGCTATGAGCGCGGCATCATCATCACGAAGGTGCTGATTACGGTGTTGTCCATGCGATTTTCCTAGCATCAAGAGCGGTTTCGAACAAGCGTGCTCGTTGGCGCCCATCGTCAAACCACGCAGCGGCAATTGAATCCGATTGTCAGGCAAGCTCGGCATAGTGGGCCAGCTTGTCTTGAAGCATGGCGAGAATGCGGTCCCGCCCCGGGTCGCGGACGCCCTTCAACCACGCGACCGATAGGGGAAGCTTGTTCATCGCCGCCATCCCTTCCATATCGAGAGCGATGTAACGGACGCCGCTGACGGCGAGCCGCGATGTCCATTGGGGTACGATCGCCAGCCCGATCTCCGCGGCCACGAGATTAACAATCGTCTGCTTTTCTTCAGCAAGCTGGGCCACCCGCGCCTGCAGTCCCGCCTCGATGAACAGCTTCATCGTCAGGTCGTGGCTATGCGGGCGCGACCGGCGCTCGGGGACGATCAACGGTTCGTCGGCGAGGTCTTCGATTCTCACGCTGGCTCTCGAAGCCAGTCGATGGTTCTCGGACATGGCGACGACCGCGGTCTCATGGAAGAGAAACATCGTCTTCAGCTTGGGGTCGACGATATCGGGGGCGCGGATGAATGCCAAATCCAATGAACCTGACAGGAGTTTCGGGATCAGCCTGATCGTCTTGTCTTCCGACAACTGCGTCGAGACGTCGGGACACTGCTGGCGGAAATCGTGCAACAGCATGGGGACGAGCCCTGCTGCCGCGCTGTCGATCGCCCCGATCCGCAGCACATCCGCTTTTGCCTGGCGGGAGGTGTGGAACCGTTGCTGAAGAGCTTCGGTCTTGGCCAGGATCTCCCGCGCGCCTTCCAGGAAGACGAGACCGTCTTCCGTCAACGAAACGCTGCGTGTCGTTCGCGCCATCAGCCGCGTCCCAAGGGATTCTTCAAGCAGGCGTATGTGCCGAGATAGCGATGCCGGCAGGAGGCCAAGCTTTTGAGCCGCCCGCCCGAAATGAAGCTCGTCCGCTACCGACACGAAACATCGAAGCTGGTTCAGGTCCACGAACGTCTGCTCCAGAGTTCGATTATATCAAATTTTTATATATTCCTGTGTCGCTTGAGGATCAAGCCGGCGGTGGTCATAGATATTCGCAAGCGCAGGAGGTGCGCTTCGTTTATCGTCCAATCTGGGAGGAGACCGTCGTGACTCACGACTTGGAAACGCGCGTCTTGCGCAAAATCACATTCCGCATCGTACCGTTCATCATGCTGCTGTATTTCATCGCGTTTCTCGACCGCGTGAATATCGGCTTTGCCGCCCTGACGATGAACCAGGACCTCGGCTTCTCGTCGACCGTCTTCGGCATCGGTGCGGGCATCTTCTTCGTCGGCTACTTCCTCTTCGAAGTTCCCTCGAACCTCATTCTCAACAAGGTCGGCGCCCGCATCTGGATCGCCCGGGTGATGATCACCTGGGGGATCGTCTCGGGCCTCATGGCTCTGGTGCAGGGGACGACCAGCTTCTACGTCCTGCGCTTCCTTCTCGGCGTCGCCGAAGCGGGCTTTTTCCCCGGCATCATCCTCTATCTCAGCTTCTGGTTCCCCGCCCGCCGCCGCGCCGCGGTGACCGCGATCTTCATGGCCGCAGCACCGCTCTCCACGGTCCTCGGCTCGCCGATCTCCGGTGCGCTGATGGAAATGCACGGCCTTCTCGGCCTTGCCGGCTGGCAGTGGATGTTCCTGATCGAGGCAGCCCCAGCCATCATCCTTGGTGTCGTCGTCCTGTTCTATCTCACCGATCGTCCGGAAAAGGCGAAATGGCTGACGGACGAAGAGCGCAGCTGGCTCGTCAAAACGATGAATGCGGAGCAGGCAGGCAAAAGCAAGGCCAGCCACAGCATCCTGGCAGGACTGGCCGACATCCGCGTGATTGCCCTCGCCCTGGTTTATTTCGGCACCTCTGCCGGGCTTTACACCCTCGGCATCTGGGCTCCGCAGATCATCAAGCAGTTCGGCCTACCGGCACTCCAGGTCGGCTTCATCAATGCTATTCCCGGTATCTTCGCCGTCATTGCCATGGTTCTTTGGGCACGTCATTCCGACAAGACCGGCGAACGGACATGGCACGTCGTCGGAGCCTGCCTGCTGGCAGCCGCAGGACTGGCCTTCGCAACGGGTGCGACCAGCGTATTCACCGTTCTGATCGCTCTCACCCTCGTCAATATCGGCATCAGCTCCTCGAAGCCGCCGCTCTGGAGCATGCCGACCCTCTTCCTTTCCGGCCCGGCTGCGGCGGCCGGTATCGCCACCATCAACTCCATCGGCAACCTCGGCGGCTTCGTCGGTCCGTCGATGATCGGGTGGATCAAGGATACGACCGGGAGTTTCGCCGGTGGCCTCTACTTCGTCGCCGGGCTTCTGCTGATCTCGGCAATCCTCACCCTCGTCCTGGCACGGTCCGGCCCCAAAGCGGCTGATACCCGCGCCGCCAGTCAACACTGACCACAGCTGACCCAATCGGAGAATACCAATGCGTGAATATGCAATCGCCACCATCCCCGCTGACGGCATCGGCCCTGAAGTCATCGCTGCCGGTACACGTGTCCTGGCTGCTATCGAGAAGCGCGAGGGCGGGATCAAGTTCAATCTCGAGAATTTCGACTGGGGATCCGACTATTACAAAAAGCACGGCGTCATGATGCCGACCGACGGCTTGAAGCAGCTGAAGAAATTCGACGCCATCTATTTCGGCGCCGTCGGAGCGCCTGATGTTCCCGACCACGTCACGCTCTGGGGTCTGCGGCTGCCTATCTGCCAGGGCTTCGACCAATATGCGAATGTTCGCCCGACGAAGATTTTGCCCGGGATCACGCCGCCGCTGCGCAACTGCGGCCCGGGCGATCTGGACTGGGTTATCGTCCGCGAAAACTCCGAAGGCGAATATTCCGGTCACGGCGGCCGTGCGCACAGGGGGCTGCCGGAAGAGGTTGGCACTGAGGTCGCCATCTTCACCCGCGTCGGCGTCACCCGCATCATGCGCTATGCGTTCAAGCTCGCCCAGTCCCGGCCGCGCAAGTTCTTGACCGTCGTCACCAAGTCCAATGCCCAGCGGCACGGCATGGTAATGTGGGATGAAATCGCGGCCGAAGTGGCCGAGGAATTCCCTGACGTCACCTGGGACAAGATGCTCGTCGACGCCATGACCGTCCGCATGACCCTCAACCCCAGGAGCCTCGACACTATCGTCGCCACCAATCTTCATGCCGATATCCTCTCGGACCTTGCAGGCGCGCTCGCAGGCAGCCTCGGCGTCGCGCCGACCGCCAACATCGATCCGGAACGCCGCTTCCCGTCGATGTTCGAACCGATCCATGGCTCTGCTTTCGACATCACGGGCAAGGGCATCGCAAACCCGGTGGCGACCTTCTGGACAGCGGCGCAGATGCTCGACCATCTCGGTGAAACAGATGCATCCGCACGCCTGATGCGGGCCGTCGAACGCGTGACCGGGGCCGGCATATTGACGCCTGACGTCGGTGGAACGGCCAATACCAAGGAAGTCACCGACGCGGTCGTCGATGCGATCCACGCATCGAACGTCTGAACGACGATGTACTGGACCGATCAGAAAGCACGGGCAACGCTGCATCAGATCTTTGATGCAGCGGTCGAAAGCGCCAGTCCCCAGCGGGCGGTTCTCGAAAACCTCCCGGACAAGCCAACGGGCCGATGCATCGTCGTCGGCGCCGGTAAGGCATCGGCGGCCATGGCGGCCGCTCTCGATAGCGCCTGGCCGGATGTCGATCTCTCCGGTGTTGTCGTGACACGCTATGGTCACGCGGTGCCTGCCGGTCGTATCCGCATCATCGAGGCATCGCACCCCGTTCCGGATGCGATGAGCGAAAGGGCGGCTGCCGATGTCTTGCAAGCCGTTCGCGGGCTGACACCGGACGATCTCGTGGTTGCTCTCGTCTCTGGCGGCGGGTCGGCGCTTCTGGTCGCTCCGGCGGGCGGCATGACCTTGGCGGACAAGCAGAGCGTCAATCGTGCGCTTCTGGCGAGCGGCGCGACGATCACCGAGATGAACGCCGTTCGCAAGCACCTCTCGCGTATCAAGGGAGGCCGTCTCGGGCTGGCCGCCCGGCCCGCGAAAGTCGTTACCCTGGTCATTTCCGATGTGCCGGGCGATGATCCTGCATCCATCGCATCCGGCCCGACGATCGCCGATGAAAGCACGATCGACGAGGTTCGCGGCATCATATCCCGCTACAGGATCGTTCTGCCCGACACGGCACGCTCCGTCCTCAAAAGCGGCGACGAGACGCCGAAACCCGCGGATCTCGCAAGCGATGTCCGCATCATCGCTGCCCCCTCGCTCGCCCTGGATAGTGCAGCGAAAGCCGCCGCCAACGCGGGCCTGCAAACACTTGTCCTCGGCGACGCCATCGAGGGAGAGGCGCGCGAGCTCGGTACGGTGATGGCGGGCATCGCCTTATCCGCAAAGACCAAGGGGCTTCCGGTTCGCGGGCCCGCCGTCCTTCTGTCGGGCGGCGAAGGGACGGTTACGATCGGCTGCGAGCCCGCGGGGCGCGGTGGCCGCAACACCGAATTCCTTCTCGGCCTTGCGGTGGCCCTCAAGGGACATGCCGGAATATGGGCGATTGCTGGCGATACCGACGGCATCGATGGCACCGAAGATGCAGCGGGGGCCGTCGTCACGCCCGACACGTTGGAGCGCGGCCGTAAGAAGGGCCTTGATGCCCGAGCCTATCTCGCTTCGCACGACAGCTATTCATTCTTCGACGAGATCGGGGATCTGGTCAAAACCGGGCCGACCCTGACCAATGTCAACGATATCCGAGCCATACTCATCGTCTGAAACGGCGACCAAGCCTGAGGAAATTTCGATGCATCGCAATCGCAGGGCCAAGATCGTGGCGACTGTCGGGCCGGCAAGCGCGTCTCCCGACATGCTGAAGTCACTGTTCGAAGCGGGCGTCGACACGTTTCGCCTCAACTTCAGCCACGGCTCACACGAGGATCATGCGGCTGTCTTCAGATCGATCCGCGCCTTGGAAAGAGAAACGGGAAGACCGATCGGTATCCTGCAGGATCTTCAGGGTCCGAAAATCCGTGTCGGACGAATTCGAAACGGCGCAATTTCGGTTTCGAAAGGCGATCGGATCCGCTTCGTTCCAGGAACAGACGAGGGCATAGCGGATTCCATTCCCCTCCCCCATCGTGAGATATTCGCAGCCGTCAAGCCGGGCGATGACCTGCTGATTGATGACGGCCGCGTCAGGGTTCGGATCGATGGCGTCGGAGCTGAAACGATAACGGCGGAGGTCGTGGTCGGCGGGGTGATTTCCGACCGCAAGGGCGTCAATATTCCCGGGGCAATTCTCGACATCTCGCCTTTGACTGAGAAGGACAGGCGCGACTTGGAGTTCGGGCTGGAACTCGGGGTCGACTGGGTCGCCCTCTCCTTCGTTCAGAAGGCCAGCGACATGATGGAGGCGCGCGCGCTCGTCAGTCAGCGGGCCGGGCTGATCGCCAAGATCGAGAAGCCTTCGGCGCTCGATCAGATCGACGATATCATTCGTCTTTCGGACGGCATCATGGTGGCGCGCGGCGATCTCGGCGTCGAAATTCCGCCAGAGGAGGTTCCCGGCCGTCAGAAGGAACTCATTCGCGCCTGCCGCCTTGCCGTCAAACCCGTCATTGTCGCCACCCAGATGCTGGATTCGATGGTGGCCGCGCCGACGCCAACACGGGCGGAAGCCTCCGACGTCGCCATGGCGATTTATGACGGAGCAGATGCGGTGATGCTGTCTGCCGAATCCGCGACCGGCAGATTTCCCCGCGAGACGGTGGAGATCATGGACCGCATCATCCGGAGTACCGAGGGCCACAAGCTCTACCGCTCGCTGATTGCCGCGTCCGAGCCGGACATCGAACCGTCACCACCCCACGCCGTGGCGGCCGCCGCTGCCGACCTGGCAACCGCCATCAACGCGCCATTGATCGCGGCCTTTACATCCCGCGGCATAACCGCCGCCAGAATTGCCCGCAAGCGACCATCGTTGCCCATTCTTGCCATCACGCCTGACGAGCTGGTCTCCAGGCAGCTTTGTCTTCTTTGGGGGGCTGTCAGTATCCATTCCAAGGAGATCGTTACCTACGAAGACACGATCGACTACGCCCGGCAGATGGCGGGCAGATCCGGATTATCCTCACCCCACGACAATATCGTGGTGGTTGCCGGCATCCCCTTCGGTCGACCGGGAACGACAAACAATTTGCGGGTGGTTCAATTGAAGGAGGAAACACCGTCCGAGGCGGTGCTCGATCTGCACTCGCTTTCGGACCGCGCTGCCCCTTGAGAAAGGACTGGCTCTAGGCGCGGATTGTTACAGACCCGTTGCCGATCGAGCGGCATGCCGATATGCTGCCGGTGTCGGAAAAGGCAGACTTGGTTTGGTAAGCCCAAGTCCTTCTGGAAACGGAAGCTCTGTCCCCTGCCCCAGGCATGAGACCCCGCGACGAACGTCGGACGCTGAGAGCGCCCACCCGTTCGTCCGTGTGGTTGTCAGAACGACGAACTGCTCCGGTCGAACGACCATAAGGAGCCGTTCATGAATAATCGCCACCCAACGTCTTTTCTCTTCGATGTCGTGATTGCAGGCGCCGGGCCGGTCGGCTTGTTGCTGGCCTGCGAGCTCAGGCTTGCGAGGGTCTCCGTGC